>JANOUE010000022.1:0-2401 GCA_031416755.1 Hyphomicrobiales bacterium | reverse complement strand
GGAAAATGGCCGCCATACCCCAGCACATCCGATCTGGGGTGTGGTTGGCCCAGATCCGCGCACTTTCAATATGGAACAATCAAAGCCACTGTTGGCAGCGACCGTAACTTGGTTAGTCCATCAGGTTCGCCACCAGTTAATTTGGAATGACTGACAATATGTTGTCCCCTTGTCGTTCCTGACAGAATTCGAACCTGTAAGGTTTGAATGCGGAGAGTAAGTGGTGTGCGCATTCGGACCTGAAGATCAAACGACCAAAACTGAGACCGAATATCGGCAATGCTTTAAGTGTTTGCCCAGTACATGCGGGATTTTTGACGCAAAACAGGAAATAGTGATTGTCGCTGAATAAATGGTGGGCGGTATTGGGATCGAACCAACGACCACTACGATGTCAACGTAGTGCTCTACCGCTGAGCTAACCGCCCACGCTTGTCAGCGGCTCAGCGTATATCGGCCTCAAATCAAGATAGCAAGTGTGTAGCGTTAAGCAGCCATCAAACGGTTCACTTCATCCACCAAATCACGCAAGTGGAATGGCTTGGATAAAACCTTAGCGTCTTTGGGTGCATTGGAATCGGGGTTTAATGCAACGGCAGCAAAGCCTGTGATGAACATAATTTTCAACGATGGATCAAGCTCTGCCGCACGGCGTGCCAGCTCAATACCATCCATTTCAGGCATCACAATATCAGTCAGCAGCAGATCAAAATTATCTTGCTTGATTTCTTCAAAAGCACTGGCACCTTCGGAAAACGGTGTCACACTGTGACCAGCTTTTTCCAAAGCCTTCACGAGAAAGCGTCGCAAATCATCATCATCTTCAGCTAAAATTATTTTTACCATGTCTCTCTCTATCAACCAGCCAATCAAGTTGGTCAAGCCATCCCCAAAAACCAACTTCTGCCGTATTGCAACACTCTTGGCTCAGATATAGTGTAAATGCAGTAAACAGGCCATGAAGGGTAGCGGTGGACAGAAGCCCCGATTTAGGCTTTCATAAGATGATGCGCCGTGAGAAAACCGATGGCTGATCAGCATTTTGAAATTCTAGCCCCAGCCATCTGGCAAGCGCCAATGGTTTTCAACTCTCCCCACAGTGGGTCTTTGTTGCCGCAAATTTTTTTACAGAGTTCAAAACTCTCCAGCCAAGCCTTGCGCCAATCAGAAGATTGTTATGTCGATGAGCTTTTTGCTGCTTGCCAAGGCCTTGGCGCCCCCTTGCTGCGGGCGCTGATCTCACGGTCTTATGTTGATTTGAACCGCGAACCTTATGAGTTAGATGCCCGCATGTTTCATGAAAGTCTGCCCGGTCATATGAACCCTGGCTCGCCACGCGTGGCCGCAGGCCTTGGCACCATTCCAAAACTTGTAGCCGAGGGTGAAGAAATTTACCGCGGAAAAATTCATTTGAGCGAGGCATTGGCCCGCATCGAGCAAATTTACCGCCCCTATCACCGCACACTCACGGCACTATTGAACGAATGTTTTAACACCGCTGGATTTTCACTGTTGGTAGATTGCCATTCCATGCCGGCCTCTGCGGTTAAAACCCCGCATCTGGCAATGGTAGATATTGTTTTGGGCGATAGGTTTGGTGCATCCTGTGCGACCGAGATCGCCGCCACTGCCGAAACTCTATTGCAAAACGCTGGGTTCAAAGTGTCGCGTAACAGGCCTTATGCTGGTGGCTTCATAACTGAAACCCACGGCGCCCCGCACCACAACCGCCATGCATTGCAGATCGAAATCAACAGATCACTCTATATGGACGAAAGAACGCAACATAAAAATTCGAACTTTACTGCTGTGAAGCAGAAGCTGGCGGGCGTAATCAAGCAGCTGATTGAATATCTGCCACAAGACCAGCAGCAGCGCGCTGCCGCTGAATAAAAAAAGGGGCCGATGCACTAAAGTGATCGGCCCTAAGTCTAGGGAGGAAACGCCCAAGAAGGGCTGCGAGAGATCATCATGGATGCTCATCTCACAAGCTGTATATGGCAGTGCAACATAAATAATTCAAGAACTTATTCAATACATTGCCTAACCCAAAGCACAAAAGGTCCAGAAATGACTCAACCAAAAACATTCAACCATATGATAAAAAAGGATTTTCATTAAAATTCTGCAAGGTATGCAAATATTGCATGGTTGATGGTATTTATTGCATTGCAACATAATCAAGCCTCGCCAGCCTTTAGCCTGTGCTGTATCCAATGCAAAACAAGGATTTGGCCATGAATTCGTCCACAGAAATCGACAACCTGACGAGATTTGCTTTGGAACTGGCCGATGCTTCGGCCAAAATCATCTTGCCGCAATTTCGCAAGAACATTTCAATCGACGTAAAAGCCGCCGCCGAATGGGACCCCGTAACGGAAGCCGACCGGGCCGCAGAGCG
>JANOUE010000021.1:0-20134 GCA_031416755.1 Hyphomicrobiales bacterium | reverse complement strand
AGATGGTATGGGGATTAATTTTCGCAACGCGCTGAGCAATATCTTGGGCGTAGGGATCAAAAATTAGTGGAACCATGTAACGATCATAGTTAGCGGGGATTGAGCCACCAAATTGTTGAGTTACATCTGACATGATCTTTGACATTATGAGCAAAAGGCCCCCGAAGATCACTATGCTAGAAGTAAGATGCTTGCGCGGCAAGTAGCGGTTTCAGCCCTTGCTGCGCTTTCCTAACCATTCAACGATGGCTGTACCGGGCCAAAGCCAATTAACACAATCCCGACTCCGCTTTGCAGCAAGATGTTGTTGGCCTTGAGCGCCCCTCTGCTTAGCCTACACCCGCACCAAAACCACTTTGCACACCGGCTTCTTGCCCCAGATATTATCAGCTTCGCGGCGGACTGCATTGCGCAGAGTTTCGGTGACTTTGCTATCGTCTTTGCGGCGCGCGCGCGGCATAGAGTCGAAGGCTTTTTCGGCGGCTTCAGCTAAATCCTCGTCTATACCTTCGGGAATGCCATCGGATAGCAGCACGATATCATCATCAAGTTCGCCTTTTTCATTGACGACGGCTGTGAGAAACACGATGCCCGCGAATGAAAGCTTGCGGCGCATTCTGGCGGGGCCATCTTCTGAATCGACTATCAGCTTGCCATCCAAATGCAAACGACCACCGGGGGCTTCGTCAATGATTTCGACAGGGCCTGGGCAAAGACGCGCAATTTTTAGATCCTCTAAAATCAGGGTTTCTTTGATGCCTTTTGATTTGGCGAATTTGGCGTGGGCCAGCAAGTGGCGCGGTTCTCCATGCATAGGCACAAGTGCTCTGGGCCGCACATATTGATAAATGAGTTCAAGTTCACCTTGGCGTGGATGGCCAGAAGAATGGACCAAAGCATCATCTGGGGTGAGAATATCGACGCTGAGCTTGGCAAGGTTATTGTGAACGGCAGAGACTTCCTTTTCATTGCCCGGAATTGTGCGGGCGGAGAATATCACCAAATCTCCCTTTTCCAATGCGATGTTGGGATGACTGTCTTCGCCGATGCGGGCGATGGCGGCGCGGGGTTCACCTTGGCTGCCAGTGCAAAGCAGCAATATCTTCTCGCGAGGCAAATATCCGAAAGCGTCTTCGTCCAAAAATTTTCCAGCGTCATTTAGATAGCCGCAGTTGCGTGCGGCTTCGATGGTGTTGCGCATGGCGCGGCCGGCAATAACCACCTCCCGGCCTGCAGACCTTGCAGCTCTCACCGCGCAGGAAATGCGCTCAACGTGCGATGCAAATGTAGTGACGGCGACGCGGCCTTCTGCATGTGCCACAATATCAGATAAGGTTGCGGCCACATCTTTCTCAGATGGTGAATGGCCTTTGCGCATGACGTTGGTGGAATCGCAGACCAACACATCAACGCCCCTATCACCAATTTCGCGGAAACGCTTTTCGTTGAAGCCCGCACCCAACATTGGTGTGCGATCAATTTTCCAATCGCCGGAATGCAAGACTCGGCCTTGCGGGGTTTCGATAAGCAATGCGCAGGATTCGGGTATGGAGTGGGTTACTGATATGAACTCCAAATCGAATGGACCCATGGAGAAAGGCTCGCCGGGATTGTGAATTTTTATGGGCACCACATCATCAATGCCGTGCTCAATGAATTTAAGTTTGAGAAGTTCGGCGGCAAATGCGGTGCAATGGACTTCGCATTTCAATTGCGGCCAGAGCCATGCGATGGCACCGATGTGATCTTCATGCGCGTGAGTGACCACGAGGCCAACAAAATGCTTTTTGTTTTTGGTGATGAAGCTCACATCTGGCATGATTACATCAATGCCGGGGTCACGTTCATCGCCAAATTTTACGCCAAGATCAACCATCAACCATTCACGCGTGTGAGCTGGGCCTGCGCCATAGCAATAGCAATTCATGCCTATTTCGCCGGTGCCACCTAATGGCAGCAACACGAGTTGATCGGCGTTATCAAATTTCTTCTTGGCGTTCATGCCTGAGTTGTCTCGCTTAGCTCAATGATGCGGACATCGCCCGCATGATGGATTGTGGTTGTGTTATCGTGGTTCAATACCAGGCCGCCATCAGGTGCCAGCCCCACAAAGGTGCCGTGAAGCATGGTGCTGCCTGTGTCAAGGCTCATGGGTTTTCCGATGGCTGAGCAACGGGCTACCCAGCCGCGATGAATGTGTTGAAAGCCTTGGGCATTGTCCCAAATTTGCAGCCATTTTTTAAGTTTGAGTTGGAGGGCTAAGAAGACTTCGGCCACTACCGCTGTGTTGGTGTGGGCCGCAATGCTTGTGGCTTCATAGGGCAGATCATCAGGCTCATGTGATACATTAAGTCCCATGCCTAAGATCATGAAGCCTTCATGCATCTCGGCCAACACGCCGGAAAATTTTGCGCCGTTGATCAGGCAATCATTGGGCCATTTCAAAGAGATATCGGCTCCTGTTATATAACTGGTTGCAACATCATGGATGGCGATAGCGGCAACGAATGAAATTTGGCTGGCGGTGGTTGCAGCGGCTGTGAATGGGAAGGCATACGTGGAATAGAGATTACCGGGCTTTGAAATCCAGTGCCGCCCCAATCTGCCGCGCCCTTCAGTTTGCTCATCAGAGATGATCCAGAATGGTGTTGGTTCTCCCAAGTCTAAACGGCGGCGGGCTTCACTGTTGGTGGAATCGATAGTTGCGAGGTGATGAATGGGCGTGTTCATCGCCCTTTAAAACATGGATCCCGCAGCGGAGATTGCAATTGCCAGAAGTGGTTGTGCAAACAATCCGAACAACAACACAAACAGGCCAGACACATAAACCACCCATTGCACCTCGCCATCCATTTGATCAAATGCCGGAGCTGGTTCATCGAAATACATAATCTTGATAATGCGCAGATAATAATATGCGCCGACAACAGAGGCAACTACACCAAGCACTGCAAGCACCCACAAGCCTGCTTTTACAGCCGCAAGGAACACGAAGAGTTTGCCGAAGAAGCCAGCAAGCGGAGGAATGCCTGCGAGCGAGAACATCAGCATCGCTAACATAAAGGCGAGGCCCTTGTTGGATTTGCTGAGGCCTGCGAGATCAGAAATCTTCTCCACGTAAACACCGTTGCGGCGCATGGAAAGCACACATGCAAACACGCCCAGTGTGGTGACGAGATAAATGAGCATGTAAACCAATAGACCCTGCACGCCTTCAACGGTGCCAGTTGCGAGACCGACCAACGCAAAGCCCATATTGGCGATTGAGGAATATGCCAACAGGCGCTTGATATTGCTTTGGCCAATAGCGGCAAAGGCACCCAGCGCCATGGAGGCGATGGAAATTAGCACCACGATTTGTTGCCAATCCTGAGTGATATTAATAAAGGGTCCAACCATGACGCGGGTGAAAAGTGCAATGGCTGCAATCTTTGGCGCTGCGGCAAAGAACGCCGTAACGGGTGTTGGAGCGCCTTCGTAAACATCAGGGGTCCACATGTGGAACGGCACGGCGGACACTTTAAACGCTAGACCTGCAATAATGAACACGATGCCAAAGAGGACGCCAAGGTTGGAGCCGCTAAGCGCCAAGGCCTTGGCGATTTCAGCAAATTGGGTGTGGCCGGTGAGGCCGTAAACCAATGAGGCACCATAGAGCAACATGCCGGACGAAAGTGCTCCCAACACAAAATATTTGAGACCTGCTTCGGAGGATTTTGCGCTGTCACGGTTCATCGCCGCCACCACATAAAGTGCTAGAGACTGCAACTCGATGCCCATGTAGAGCGAAATTAAATCATTGGCAGAAATCATCAGCATCATACCGACGGTGGCTAACATGATGAGGACGGGATATTCTTCCGAATCCATATTGGTGCGCAGCAAATATTTGCCGGACATAATGAGGGTGAC
Organism: Hyphomicrobiales bacterium; assembly: GCA_031416755.1. Taxonomy (GTDB): domain Bacteria; phylum Pseudomonadota; class Alphaproteobacteria; order Rhizobiales; family Aestuariivirgaceae; genus Aestuariivirga. The sequence goes on along the minus strand of JANOUE010000021.1, from coordinate 16,222 downwards.
GGCTGAACCCAGCAGCGCTAGAACTTTCATGAAGCGGGCAAAATCATCGACAACGAAGGCACCATCAAATGCGTAAACGCGGTCGGCTCCGGTTTTCCAAACAACCATGGCCGCAACCACGATAAATGCCGCAACAGCTGCCCAACGGATGGCAGCCGAGGTGGCGCGCGAGCTGAATACGCCTTCCAACAATAGCACCATGGCCAGAATGGCGAGGCAGATTTCAGGAAGGGCGGCGGCTGCGCCTATTGATTGGAAAAATGGGATCATGAGGTCACCGCAAAAGAGCCAAGATGGATTCGACGGGTGCGCCGAAAACATCAAGCAATGGAGAAGGATAGATGCCGAAGAAAATAGTGAGGACAACAAGTGGCGCCAAACATGCCAATTCGCGCGGCGTCATATCCACGATGTGGGCGAGCGAGGATTTTTCCATCGCACCCAACACCACACGGCGATATAGCCACAACGCATAACATGCTGACAAAATTACGCCTGTGGTTGCGAAGAAGGCCACCCAGGTGTTGTCGTGGAAGGTGCCGAGCAGAACCAGGAACTCGCCAACGAAGCCAGATGTTCCGGGCAAGCCGACATTGGCCATGGTGAACAGCATGAACACACCAGCAAAAAGCGGCATCCGGTGAACCAAGCCGCCATAAGCTTTAATTTCACGGGTGTGCATGCGGTCATATACTACGCCCACACACAGAAAGAGCGCAGCGGAAACTAAACCGTGGCTTACCATTTGGAAGATCGCGCCATCAATGCCTTGGCGTGTGAATGAGAAGATGCCCATGGTGACGAAACCCATGTGTGCCACGGATGAATAAGCGATGAGCTTTTTCATGTCTTCCTGCATCAACGCTACGAGTGATGTGTAGATGATGGCAATGACTGAGAGGGCATAAACCAATGGTTGGAAATAATGGCTGGCATCTGGGAACATGGGCAATGAGAAGCGGAGGAAACCATAGCCACCCATTTTCAACAAGATGGCGGCAAGAATAACTGAGCCTGCCGTTGGCGCTTCCACATGTGCGTCAGGCAACCACGTGTGAACTGGCCACATTGGCATTTTTACTGCGAAGGATGCAAAGAATGCCAACCACAGCCAGGTTTGCATGGCAGGTGGGAAAGCGCCGGCTTTGCTGAGGGCTACAATGTCGGTGCTGCCTGCATGCCAATACATGGCGATGATGGCGAGCAGCATCAGCACTGATCCGAGCAACGTATAGAGGAAGAACTTGAACGAGGCATAGACGCGGCGCGGGCCACCCCAAATGCCAATGATCAAGAACATCGGGATCAAGCCTGCTTCGAAAAACACGTAGAACAACACTATGTCGGTCGCGCAGAACACGCCGATCATCAATGTTTCAAGCACCAAGAATGCGATCATATATTCGCGCACGCGGGTTTTGATGAACCAGCTGGCTGCGATGCAGATTGGCATTAGGAATGTGGTGAGGATAACGAATGGCATGGAAATGCCATCTACACCCATGCGGTATCCAGCTATTGAACCAAGCCATGGGTGGTCTTCGACGAGCTGATAGCCGGCTTGGCCTGAAACGAAGTTTTTCAAAATCAAAAGTGAGACGAGGAAGGTGATTATGGTTGTCCATAATGCCGCCCACCGGGCATAGCGGGCGGCTGCTTCATCTTCACCGCGCGCGAGAAGTATAAATGTTGCGCCAACCAAGGGCAAGAATGTGACAACGGAAAGCAAGGGCCAATTTTGCATTTAGTGAGCGCCCCCAAACGTAAACCAAGAAATAACCGCGGCAACACCAATGAGCATGGCGAAGGCATAGTGATAAACATAGCCGGTTTGCAGACGATTGACCTGGGTGGTTACGCCTGCAACGGAAGCGGCAACACCATCGGGGCCGAAGCCATCAATAATTTGGCCATCACCGGTTTTCCACAGGAAGCGTCCAAGCCACATGGCCGGGCGCACGAAAATGAAATCATACAATTCGTCAAAATACCATTTGTTGAGCAAGAACTGATAAAGCGGCTGATGCAAGCTGCGAGACGCTTTGGAATCGATGTGTCGCGGATGTAGAACAAGAATGCCAATGCCAAGCCGGACAGCATGGCAATTGTTGCCGACCATTTTACCATGGTTGGCACTTCGTGCATGCGGTGCAGAATGTCATTTTCGGGCAAGCGATAAAGTGCTTTGCCCCAGAACAATGCTTCATCATGGCCAATGAAAAATTGCTCGAAATACCAACCTGCAAAAATAGCACCAAGAGCCAGCCCATAAAGCGGAACGAGCATCACAGGAGAACTTTCGTGAATGTGTGAAGCGGTTTCTTGATCAACATTGGACTTGCCATTGAATGTCATGAAGGCCAAGCGCCACGAATAAAATGAAGTGCAGAAGGCGGCGATGACAAGTAACCCGAATGCGAAGAAGGCGGGCGATGAGCCTGCGGCATAAGCGGCTTCGATAATCGCATCTTTGGAATAGAAGCCGGCAAAGCCGCCAACGCCTGGAATGCCAACACCCGTGAGTGCTAATGTGCCGATCAGCATCATGGCCCAGGTTAACCTGATATGGGGAGCAAGAGCACCCATTTTACGCATGTCTTGTTCGCCAGACATGGCATGGATCACCGAGCCTGCGCCTAAGAACAACAGTGCTTTGAAGAAGGCATGGGTGAAGAGATGGAAAATGCCAGCGCCATAAGCGCCCACTCCCATAGCCACAAACATGTAGCCAAGTTGCGAGCAGGTCGAATAGGCAATCACGCGCTTGATATCGTTTTGGACGAGGCCAACGGTTGCCGCGAAGAATGCTGTTATGCCGCCCACAATGACGACCACGTTTCTGGCCTCTGGTGCAAGTTCAAACAATGGTGACATGCGGGCAACGAGAAATACGCCAGCCGTCACCATGGTGGCAGCATGGATCAAAGCTGATACAGGCGTTGGGCCTTCCATCGCATCAGGCAACCACGTGTGGAGCAGAAACTGCGCTGACTTTCCGCATGCGCCCATGAACAGGAGCAAGCACAGTGTGGTGAGCGTATCCCAATCATGGCCTAAGAAATGGATGGTCTTGCCGACCGCAGATGGCGCGTTATCAAAAATGATTTGGAACTCGACGGACCCATAAACCAAATAAACACCGAAGATTCCCAAAGCGAAACCAAAGTCTCCCACACGGTTCACCACAAAGGCTTTGATGGCAGCAGCGTTAGCACTTTCGCGCTTGTACCAGAAGCCGATCAAAAGATATGAGGCTAAGCCCACGCCTTCCCAGCCGAAGAACATTTGGATGAGATTATCAGAAGTGACGAGCATCAACATTGCGAAGGTGAAGAGCGAGAGATAAGCGAAGAAGCGTGGCTGGTGTTCATCGTGGCTCATGTAGCCGAGCGAATATATATGCACCAATGCTGACACTGTGTTCACGACTACGAGCATAACAGCGGTGAGCGCGTCCAACCTGATGGCCCAACTTGCGTTCAAGCTGCCGGACGAAATCCAACGGAGCAATTCAACACGGGTATCATGGCCTTCATGCAGGAAGCCCCAAAAGATGATCCACGACAAAACCGCCCCGAGGCAAAGCAATCCGGTGGTCAAATACATTGGCCAAGCTGGGCCATCATAATGGCTTTGGTGATCGCCATGAGCATGGTTGTCGTGAAGGCCGGAACCAGCATGATGATCGGCATAGGCTGCTTGGTCGGTGCCCAAATTCTTGAACAGTTTAGTGCCAAAAAGCCCGGCGATCAGAGCGCCGAGCAGCGGCAAGAAGAGGATTGCCTGAACCATGGGTGCGCTCAGCCCTTCATCAAGTTAATATCCTCAACCGCGATGGAGCCGCGGTTGCGGAAATAGGTGACTAAAATTGCAAGACCAATGGCGGCTTCGCCAGCGGCTACAGTGAGAATGAGCAACGCGAAAACTTGGCCAACAAGATCTTGCAGGCTCGCGGAAAATGCCACCAAGTTGAGGTTAACAGCCAGCAACATCAGCTCAATTGACATCATGATGATGATGACGTTTTTGCGGTTCAGGAAAATGCCGAGGATGCCAATGGTGAAAAGAATGGCAGCGACAACGAGATAATGCGTGAGGCCGATCATTATATCCCGTCCCCTGATTTTACTTCGCGAATTTCGATTGAGGTGGCGGGGCCACGAGCAACCTGATCGGCAATATTTTGACGCTTCACATTGGGCTTGTGGCGCATGGTGAGCACGATGGCGCCGATCATCGCAACCAGCAAGACGAGGCCTGCAGTTTGGAACCAGAAGACATATTTTGTATAGAGCACGAGGCCCAAGCTTTGCGTGTTGGTGACATCGGCGGGCTGCGGTGCTGAAACGTGCGCGATCAAATCAGGTGCGATGTTCCATGTGCTGAACAACAAAATGAGTTCAACAAGCAAAATGAAACCAATCACGCCACCGATGGGCAGATAGTTCAACATGCCGGAACGAAGTTCTTCGAAATCTACGTCTAGCATCATCACCACGAAAAGGAATAACACCGCAACGGCACCCACATAAACCACCACCAAAATCATGGCGAGGAATTCGGCTCCAAGCAACAAGAACAACCCGGCTGCATTGAAAAAGCAGAGGATCAAGAACAGCACTGAATGCACCGGGTTACGCGCAGTCACCACCAGCACAGCAGATGCAATTGCTACGACCGAAAAGAGATAAAAGAAAAATGGAATTGCCATAATGTGCGCCCCTTATCGATATGGCGCATCGAGCGCAATGTTGGCTGCAATCTCGCGTTCCCAACGGTCGCCGTTGGCGAGCAGTTTTTCTTTATTGAACAAAAGTTCCTCGCGGGTTTCGGTTGCGTATTCAAAATTCGGGCCTTCAACAATTGCATCCACTGGGCAGGCTTCTTGGCAGAAGCCACAGTAAATGCATTTCACCATGTCAATGTCATAGCGCGTGGTGCGCCTGGTGCCGTCATTGCGGCGGGGGCCAGCTTCAATGGTGATGGCTTGGGCCGGACAAATGGCTTCGCAGAGTTTGCAAGCGATGCAGCGTTCTTCGCCATTGGGATAACGGCGCAGCGCGTGTTCGCCGCGGAACCTCGGAGAGAGCATGCCTTTCTCGTGCGGATAATTCAGCGTGGCTTTGGGGGCCACCAGATATTTCAGACCAAGCCACAATGCTGAAACGAATTCAGCCAAAAATAGCGACCGTGCAGTTTGTGAGAGTCTCATGATGGCAACCATCCCATATAAACCAGCACGCCAGAAGTGAGAACCACCCACGCAAGCGAAATTGGTAAAAACACTTTCCAGCCGAGGCGCATCAGTTGGTCATAACGATATCTTGGCACAACTGCTTTCACCATAGCGAACATGAAGAACACGAAGACCAGCTTGATCACAAACCAGATGACACCGGGAACCATATTAAATGGTGCTACATCAATTGGCGGCAGCCAGCCGCCGAGGAACAAGACGGTCGTCATAGCGCACATCATGCTGATGGCGACATATTCACCCAACATAAACAGCAAGTATGGCGTGGACGAATATTCCACCATGAAGCCGGCCACGAGTTCAGATTCCGCTTCGACCAAATCAAACGGAGGGCGATTGGTTTCGGCCAAGGCTGAGATGAAGAAGATCACAAACATCGGGAATAGCGGAATGAAATACCAATCCAAGAGCGATGCTGGTGCGCCAAGCTTGGTGCCAAGGCCATGATTTTGCGCGAGCACAATATCGCTGAGGTTCAATGAGCCAGCACAGAGCAGAACTGTGATGATGACAAAGCCGATGGATACTTCATAAGACACCATTTGTGCTGCAGAACGAAGGGCAGAGAGGAAAGGGTATTTAGAGTTCGAAGCCCAGCCGCCCATGATGACGCCATAAACGCCAAGTGATGAGAGCGCGAAAATATACAAAATGCCTACATTGATATCGGCAATGGCCCAACCTTCGTCAAGCGGCAGAACCACCCAGGCTGAAAGCGCCAAAATTGCAGTCACCATTGGAGCAATCACAAATACGCCCTTGTTGGCTCCATCAGGAATAATCAGTTCTTTGAGCGCAAACTTGATGAGATCGGCGAAGGATTGCAACAGACCCCATGGACCAACCACGTTTGGCCCACGGCGCATTTGCACGGCAGCCCAGACTTTACGATCAAAGTAAATTAGGAATGACACCACAATCAAAACAGCCACCAGCAATGCGACTGATTGCAGAGCTATCCAAGCGACTAAAACGAGAATCTCAAACATCGCTTACTCCGCCGCCTGTCGTTTGAGGGGGTTCTTGAGGGCTGAACAGTCCGCCATGGTTTTAGAGGCACGCGCAATTGGATTGGTGAAGTAGAAATCTTTTACGGGTGACAAGAATGGCTCGTTTGAGGTTTTGCCTTTCACGCCGCCAAGTTCAGCAAGGGCTGCGGCATCAGCTTTATGGACTTGATCGAGGGCAGCCAATTGCGGTGCAATTTTATACATGGCGGCGCGAAGTTCATCCAAATTATTCCACGGCAGTGTCGCGCCAAGATGATCTGACAAAGCGCGGATGATGGCCCAATCTTCGCGGGCATCACCCGGTGGGAAGGCGGCACGCGCTGTCATCTGTGGGCGACCTTCGGTGTTCACGTAGGTCGCAGATTTTTCAGTGTAGGCGGCACCCGGCAAAATCACATCGGCGCGCGCAGCACCGGCATCACCGTGGCTGCCCATATAGACTACGAAAGATGTGCCTAGATTTGTAGTATCGATTTCATCAGCACCTGCGAGGAACAATACGTCCAAGTTTTTGTTTGCAGCAGCAGCCAGCATTTGTGTGGTGTTCAAGCCACCATCGCCGGGCAAGGCACACACATCAAGTGCGCCGACGCGACCCGCGGCCGTGTGCAGAATGTTAAAACCATTCCAGCCTTCTTTGATCACGCCGATGCTGGTTGCAGCTTTATAAGCCATGGCCAGAACCGCAGCACCATCGGCCCTGCCCACTGCACCCTGCCCGATGATGAACATGGGTTTTTGCGCTTGTGATGGCGGATGGTCCATCATTTTGGCCAAGCTTTCCGGGCCTGCACCGAGATAGGTATATTTGTAGGTGAGGTCGGCTGGTTCACCGACAACGCCAATAATGCAGCCACCTTTGTTGAGGCGCTTCCTGATGCGGGCGTTGAGCACTGGCGCTTCAAGGCGTGGGTTGCAACCGATCAACATAATCGCATCGGCTTCTTCTATGCCAGCAATCGAGCTGTTGAACAGATAACCAGCGCGGCCACCATGTTCACCCAAGGGTGAACCATCTACGCGACAATCAATGTTATTGATTTTGAGTTGCATGGCCAAAGTTTTGAGCGAGAAGGCTTCTTCAGCGGAAATCAGATCGCCGACAAGAATGCCAACCTTATCGGCTTTTGCAGTTTTTATTTTCGATGCGATGCGGGCCATGGCTTCGGCCCAGGTTGCGGGGCGCAGCTTGCCGAAATCACGCACATAAGGTTGATCCAAGCGCTGGGTTTTCAGGCCGTCCCACACGAAGCGGGTTTTATCAGAAATCCATTCCTCATTCACATCTTCATGGGTGCGCGGCAAAATGCGCATCACTTCGCGGCCACGGACATCGACGCGAATGTTGGAACCCACTGCATCCATCACGTCAATAGTCTCGGTTTTGCGCAATTCCCATGGGCGGGCTTTGAATTCGTAAGGCTTCGAGGTGAGCGCTCCAACAGGGCACAGATCAATGATGTTGCCTTGCAGCTCTGACGAAATTGCCTTGTCGAGATAGGTGGTGATTTCCATATCTTCGCCACGGCCAGTTGCCCCCATTTCTTCAATGCCTGCCACTTCAGTGGTGAAGCGCACACAGCGCGTGCATTGGATGCAACGGGTCATTTCAGTTTTAACCAGCGGACCCAGATATTTGTTTTCAATGGCGCGCTTGTTTTCGTGAAAGCGATTGGTGGATTTGCCATATGCCATGGCTTGGTCTTGCAGATCGCATTCGCCGCCTTGGTCGCAGACGGGGCAATCCAATGGGTGGTTGATGAGCAAAAATTCCATTACGCCTTCGCGGGCTTTTTTCACCATTGGGGTTTTGGTGAACACTTCTGGCACTTCGCCATTTGGTCCAGGGCGCAGATCATTGACAGAAATGGCACAAGAAGCTTGTGGCTTTGGCGGGCCGCCCTTCACTTCAACCAAACACATGCGGCAATTGCCAGCGATGGAGAGCCGATCATGGAAACAAAAGCGTGGCACTTCCGCACCAGCTTGCTCGCAAGCCTGCAATAACGAAAGCCCGCTTTCCACATCAAATTCGACGCCGTCTATTTTAATTTTTGGCATGGGTTGTTCCCAATAAATTCACCCTTCCCCCGTTGGGGGAAGGTGCCCGAAGGGCGGATGAGGGTCTATCAACGAATGACGTAATTAGCAGTGAGCCCGTTGAAAGGCCCTCATCCGTCGCTTCGCGCCACCTTCCCCCAACGGGGGAAGGGTGAGAAAATTGTTTTGCAGTTTTGAGCTCAGCGAGATGCATGGTTCACTCCGCCGCATGACGGACTGCGCCGTCTTTATCTGAACGATAAGTGTAGGCATCAATACGGGCTTCAATCACCGGGCGGAAATGCGTGATCAAGCCTTGCACCGGCCACGCCGCAGCATCACCGAGTGCGCAAATGGTATGGCCCTCGATTTGTTTGGTCACATCTAAAAGCATATCAATTTCGCGTTTCTCAGCGCGGCCTTCAACCATGCGGTTGAGCACGCGCATCATCCAGCCGGTGCCTTCGCGACACGGTGTGCATTGGCCGCAGGATTCATGTTTGTAAAATGCTGCAAGCCTTGCGATGGCGCGGATCAGATCAGTTGATTTATCCATCACAATCACGGCAGCCGTGCCAAGGCCGGAGCGGAGTTTTGAAAGTGAATCGAAATCCATGGGTGTATCGATGATCTGTTCAGCAGGCACCATGCGCACTGATGATCCGCCGGGGATGACCGCCAGCAAATTATCCCACCCGCCGCGTACACCGCCTGCATGTTTTTCAATGAGTTCACGGAAAGTTACACCCAAAGCTTCTTCCACATTGCACGGCGTGTTCACATGGCCGCTGATGCAGAATAATTTGGTGCCCACATTGTTGGGGTTGCCAATGGAATTAAACCAGGTTGCACCCCGGCGCAAAATGGTTCCGGCGACCGCAATGGATTCCACATTGTTCACTGTGGTGGGCGCGCCATAGAGGCCCACATTGGCTGGGAATGGCGGCTTCATGCGCGGTTGGCCTTTTTTGCCTTCCAAGCTTTCCAGCATGGCAGTTTCTTCGCCGCAAATATAAGCGCCAGCACCATGGGCTATATAAATATCGCAGTCCCAACCATGGATATTATTTTTGCCGATGAGTTTGGCTTCATAGGCTTGGTCGATGGCGGCTTGCAGGTGTTCACGCTCACGAATATATTCGCCGCGCACATAAATATAGGCCGTGTTGCAGGCCATGCCCATGCAGGCGATCAAGCAGCCTTCCACCAGCAAATGCGGATCATGGCGCATGATCTCGCGGTCTTTGCACGTGCCGGGTTCGGATTCATCGGCGTTCACAACAAGATAATGCGGGCGCTCGCCCACAACCTTGGGCATGAAGCTCCATTTGAGACCTGTCGGAAAGCCAGCGCCACCACGGCCACGCAGGCCCGAGGCTTTTATCTCGTTCACAATCCAATCGCGACCCTTGTCGATGAAGGACTTGGTATCAAGCCACGCGCCACGAAGCTTTGCGCCTTCTAAGCCCCAATCATGCAGGCCATAGAGGTTGGTGAAAATGCGGTCTTTATCGCTGAGCATTACAAGGCCCCCTCATGCTGAGGTGCGACCCCGGACTTGATCCGGGGGAGCCTCGAAGCATCTGGTTGATACGGTGTGTGTGGCTGGCCCTTCGAGGCTCGCAAAAGCTCGCACCTCAGGGTGAGGGAGTTAGTGCTGCTCATTTGCCACGTCCCTTTGATTTCTTGGCTACACTTTTCTTGGCTACAGTCTTCTTCGCCACGGCTTTTTTTACAGCAGCTTTTTTCGCAACAACTTTTTTAGCCGCCGCTTTTTTCGCTGGTGCTTGTGCAACTTTGGCAACGCGCGTAATTACCGGAGCATTTACCGGCGCTGCGATTGGCGCGGGTGCAACGGCTGGCACTGGCGGCGGTGCTTCCACGCGCTTGAAACTGCGTTGCTTATTGTAAAGCGATTTGTCGTTGAGAGTTGATGCGCCGCCCAAAGCCATGGAATGATGGCGGGCGTTTTGTGGGCCGGGTGTGGTTTTGCGTCCGGCTTGCCAATCATCAATGAGGCCGCTCAAAGTTTCAGGCGTCAAATCTTCGTAAGTGTCTTTCCACACTTGCACCATGGGCGCGTTTACGCAGGCGCCAAGGCATTCCACTTCTTCCCAAGACAGGCTGCCATCACCATTGAGATGATGCGGTTCAGGATGAATTTTTTTGCGGCACAGGGCCAGCAAATCTTCGGAGCCCCGCAACATGCACGGCGTGGTGCCGCACACTTGAATGTGAGCTTTTGTGCCAACCGGAGAAAGCTGGAACATGGTGTAAAATGTTGCCACTTCATAAACGCGGATAAAGGCCATGTTGAGCATGGTGCCCACATATTCCATAGCTGGGCGAGACAGCCAGCCGTCATTCTGCTCTTGCGCGCGCCAGAGCAAAGCGATCACCGCGGAGGCCTGTTTGCCAATGGGATAAGCCGCAATAGTCTTCCTCGCCCAAGACAGATTTTCCATATTGAAGGAAAATGGAGCGGATGGTTGAACAGGATCTAAACGACGAACGGACATTATGGAGGCCCCAACAAATCAGAAACTTGAATCGACAGCCCCGGAGGCGTCAATTGAATTGTGCCTTCGTAACGAAACTGCGTAAAAACGCCACCACGCGGATCGCGCGTATTGTGAAAAACCAAACGTTTAAACTGATCGACCACCAAATAGTGTTCAACGCTTGGTATCGAAAAATATTCAACAAGTTTGCGGTGTACGTCTCTAAACTCTGAGGATGGCGAAATTACTTCTACAAGAATAATTGGCGCGTCGATCAACATGCTATCTGGGTCAACAGGTTTTGAACACTGCACAGACACATCCGGCTCGCGAACAGTCCTCGTGTCTGTCTTTATGCTTACACCATCAGTGAAGACCTCGCAGGGCAAACCTGATTTTTTTACAGCTTCGCGCAAAGCAATAAATGCATTTCCTTTTGCTCTTACATGGCGCACTGTTTCTGCCGCCATTGTAATGACTTCACCATCCACCAATTCAAAACGACCCGCAGGCTCACCTTCGTAGGCCTTCAGATATTCCTCAACCGTCAAATTGGTTTTTGGTTTTGTGGCCATTATCTGTCTACCTCACCAAACACGATATCGAGTGAGCCTAGAATAGCAGAAACGTCGGCCAATTGGTGGCCGGTGCACATGAAATCCATAGCCTGCAAATGGGCAAAACCAGGAGCGCGGAGTTTGCAACGATAGGGCTTGTTGCTGCCGTCGCTCACTAGATAAACGCCAAACTCTCCCTTGGGTGCTTCCACGGCGACATAGACTTCGCCAGCGGGCACTTTGTAGCCTTCAGTATAAAGTTTGAAATGATGGATGAGTGCTTCCATGGAGCGTTTCATGGCATCGCGCTTGGGTGGCACCACTTTACCATCCATGGCTGAAATCGGCCCCTGCCCTGCGGGGCTGGAGAGTTTTTCAACGCACTGCTTCATAATTTTGAGCGACTCGCGCATTTCCTGCACGCGGATCAAATAACGATCATAATTATCGCCATTCTTGCCGACTGGGATGTTGAATTCCAATTCGCTGTAGCATTCATAAGGCTGGCTCTTGCGCAAATCCCATGCGGCACCAGAGCCTCGCACCATCACTCCGGAGAAGCCATAAGCAAAGCATTCATCCAATGAAACGACGCCGATATCGACATTGCGCTGCTTGAAGATGCGGTTTTCGGTGAGCAGATTTTCGTAATCATCCAAAATCTTCACGTGGCTGTTGCAGAACAGCCCAATGTCATCGATCAGTTTTTGCGGAATATCTTGATGCACGCCACCGGGGCGCACATAAGCTGCATGCATCCGGCTGCCGGACGCGCGCTCATAAAACACAATCAATTTTTCGCGTTCTTCAAGTCCCCAGGTGAAAGGCGTGATCGCACCCACGTCCATCGCTTGGGCCGTTACATTCATGGTGTGAGACAATATCCGGCCAATTTCAGAGTAAAGTATTCGGATCAACTGACTGCGCTTAGGCACTGTAATACCCAGCAATTTTTCAACTGCCAGCGCATATGCGTGTTCCTGATTCATCGGCGCCACATAATCGAGGCGATCAAAATAAGGCAGGGCTTGAAGGTAAGTTTTTTGCTCAATCAGTTTTTCAGTTCCGCGATGCAGGAGGCCAATATGGGGATCGACGCGGGTGACGATTTCACCGTCCAAATCAAGAATGAGTCGAAGCACGCCGTGGGCCGCTGGATGTTGCGGCCCGAAGTTAATGGTAAAGGTACGGGTGGATTGTTCGGTCATTGGAGTGACTCCAAAGAAGCGAATAGGGAATAGCGAGTAGTGAGTAGTGAGTAGTGAGTAGTGGTCATATCACTTTGGTGCCGTCTTTGGTTGAATCGAGCGAATAAGTGAGTGCAACATGCGCCCCAACTCATCTGATTGTTCCAACAAGCCATCAATTTCATTTCTCTTTACTATTCCTACACGTTCACACAACTGTAAATGCGTTTCTGTTTCCTTCAACGAACCCTGAGCAATTTTCAAAAACTGAACAAATGAACCACGATTTTCTCTGCCGTAACCTTCTGCGATATTGGCGGCAACAGATGCAGCACTCCGTCGTATTTGGCTGGTCATGCCATACAGTTCTTCACGAGGAAACTTTCGCGATAGTTTGTAAACATCTTCAGCAATTTGCATTGCTGACTGCCAGACTTTCAGGTCTTGATACGAGTTAATTGTAATTCAACATGCTCCATTTTCCATACTACTCACTACTCACTACTCACTATTCGCTCATTATTGTTTTGCCTTTTCATCCCCGGGCAGACTGTATTCTGAACCTTCCCAAGGTGAGAGGTAATCGAACTGGCGCATTTCTTGGATGAGCTTTACTGGCTCATAAACAACGCGCTTGGCTTCATCATCATAGCGCACTTCAACATGGCCCGTTACCGGGAAATCTTTGCGCAGGGGGTGACCGGAAAAACCATAGTCTGTCAGGATGCGGCGCAAATCAGGGTGGCCGGAAAACAAAATGCCATAGAGATCAAATGTCTCGCGCTCATACCAGTTGGCGGCGGGAAAAGATGGGATGGCAGAAGGCACAGTAGTCTCCTCATCGACTTGCACCTTCACGCGAATGCGGTGATTCTTATAAGGGCTGAGCAGATGATAAACGACATCAAAACGTTGTTCACGCTCAGGATAATCTGCACCACATATATCAATGAAGCAGACAAACCGGCATTCAGCATCATCGCGCAGGAAAGTTAGAATTGTGTTGATGTCTGCGGCTTCAGCATGAAGGGTTAGTTCATTGAAGGTGACTTCGAAGCCCACATTCAATTTGCCAGAAATGTATCCGCCTAATTCTTGAAGGGTCATGTCTTAACGCTCAATTGTGCCAGTGCGGCGGATTTTCTTTTGCAGCATTAAGATGCCATAGACCAACGCTTCGGCCGTTGGCGGGCAACCGGGCACATAAATGTCCACAGGTACGATTCGGTCGCAGCCGCGCACGACTGAATAGCTGTAGTGATAATAGCCGCCGCCATTGGCGCAAGAGCCCATGGAGATCACATAGCGGGGCTCTGGCATTTGGTCATAAACCTTGCGCAGCGCAGGCGCCATTTTGTTGGTTAAAGTGCCTGCCACAATCATTACATCTGATTGGCGGGGTGAACCACGCGGGGCAAACCCGAATCGTTCCAGATCATAGCGCGGGCTAAAGGCTTGCATCATTTCAACTGCGCAACAGGCCAAGCCGAAGGTCATCGGCATCAATGAGCCAGTTCTGGCCCAGTTTATAAGATCATCAGTTGATGTGACGAGGAAACCTTTGTCGGCCAATTCTGCGTTTATATCGGTGAAATAAGCGCGTTGGTCGGAGGTTGCAGTGGTTTCGATCAATCCCATTCCAAAGCTCCTTTACGCCACTCATATATAAAGCCCACGGTGAGCACGGCGAGAAATACCATCATTGACCAAAAACCAAAAAGTCCAATTTTTCCAAGGCTAATTGCCCATGGGAACAGGAAGGCCACTTCCAAATCGAAGATGATGAACAAAATTGAGACGAGATAAAAGCGCACATCAAATTTCATGCGCGCATCGTCAAATGCATCAAAGCCGCATTCATAAGCGGAGAGTTTTTCGGGATCGGGATTTTTGTAAGCGAGCAGCATCGGGGTGATCATCAGCAGCAGCGCAATTGCGGTGGCAATGGCCATGAAAATGACTACAGGTAGATAAGATAGTAGCAGTGCTTGCATGCGCCCCGATCTCACAATTCTGAGGAGTTCTTAGTGCAGCGCAAACCGCTTCGCAAGGCTTCCAAATGTCGCTAGCCATTCGAGGTGCAGGGGCTTGCGAGGTGCAGGGGCTTTGCGCAGTGCAGGGGCTTGGCGAAGGGGGGCTAGAGATTTTTTCCAAATCTAAGGGTGTGCCGACATCCAAGAACTTGGCGCGAAGACAACATTTCTGCGGAAGGGGCTTTGGTAGACAAGAAAGTGGCGATTGTTGGACTCTGGGAGTTGTGATTGGCTAACAGCTTCAACTCCCAGAGATCAATCGCCAGATTTTAATTACAGCAAATGCTTTAGCTGCAAGTCTTTTTGGATATCAAGTTTGAGTATGTTTCTTCGTTCTAGTCTTTTACATAGGCTTTTTGTCACAATTATACTGTTGTCTCCACACTGGTACCTTATCTGCATTACCATTGCCGGTGTTTGGCGAATTGCACACATTCATGCTCGAAAGACGCATCAGCACCTTCCATTCAGCTTGATGGTTCATCAGCACTTGACATTGGCAGCTATACAAACCTGTGCCTTTAACATTTAGATTGCAGTGATTGCGGGTTCCGGCTTCTGCTGTTGACATTTGAGCCGCAAAGCCAATTGCCAGAGTGGCGGCCGATAGAATTAGGCTCCGTGATAAAATATTGCTCATGATATTACTCCTGTTTACTTGGTTGATTTTTTTCGAAAAAACCAATTTCAGATCAAGCTTCTCCTCCCTGCCAGGGTCGTTTGCAGACAGGTTTCTTCATACTGAAATTTGCCAATGCAATTGCACAATGAACAGAATGCCGGGGCATGAGGCCAGTTCGCTGGCGCATGGCTTTTGACTCAAAACCATGGTGCTCGGCTGGTTGCCGAACTGCTTTAATGCTTACTCGTAGCTCACACATACAACGCTCCGTCTCATTGTGCTGGTCCGGAGCCCCCGAACCCGTGCCAATGCACAGAACGCCTTCGATTAAACTCCGATTTAGAAATATTGCAACCTACTGAAAGTTGTATTTTTAACCCTTTGTTAACGTTATGGCTACAAATTATCCTTTACAATCAAACACCTGAGCAAGAACTGCGCCATGGATTGTTTCAAAATGACACAGATGACAATTCGCGAGCTCGGGCAAGATTCCTGCAGCCAGTCATGCCTTGCCCAAAACGCAAAAAGCCACCCCGAAGGATGGCTTATTTGAACTTTACAAGTGGCGCGAAAGACGGGGCTCGAACCCGCGACCTCCGCCGTGACAGGGCGGCGCTCTAACCAACTGAGCTACTTCCGCAACTTGTATGGGCGCTGGATAGATGAGGCCCCCTCACCTGTCAAGCACCTGTGCACGGGCCTTTAATTCTTTTATCACAGGAAATGAGATTCTTTGACAACAGCGCTATCAACCGCACTTACGTGCACGCAGCATTGCAAACTTTTGCTGAAAATGTGGGTGGGGTATTTGTATTTGTGTCGCTGCTCAAAGCTGAGATTACGGTGCCTGTGGTATTTACTGCACTCGCTGCAATATTCTTTCTGCGAATTGCTCTGCGCCAATGGTGGTGCCGGTTGTAAAACGCAGCGGCCTGCGCAGAGGCCTTGGCTGTTTGGCCGCAGCGATGCTCACGGGCTGGCGTGGTGGCTGGCTACCAACTGCTGCAAAATG
>JANOUE010000020.1:0-4115 GCA_031416755.1 Hyphomicrobiales bacterium | reverse complement strand
ATTACTTGTGCAACGCACCATTTCGATCTTCAGATAAGCGCTCAATTGCGGTCTGACCAGACCAGATTTTGAATAGTAATCATGCAAAATTTGCATGACTCAAGTGAAGCACTACAAAACCTAACAGGTCATCACTTAAATCACCAAATACTATTGAATTATGGCGTTTATATTGCAGCAACCGTCACAGTTTCGTCACAGACATGAACCCAAAATTAACAAATGGCGAGAGCTATAGAGGTTAATTATTGGTTAAAATACCGCTTTGCCATGCAAAATATGTATGAGTAAAATGTAACATTCGACTATTTCGATAAAAACTTGACATTGCGCTGCAACATTCAAGCAGCTTTACATTCCCCCGCCCAAACCCGCTAAACTGAACTGATTCAATCAAGCGAGTTCGAAATCTCATGGCCACCACCACTCCCCTGCATTTGCTCCGCACCAAGCTGAAGAAGGCCAAACTCGAAGGCTACATCGTGCCGCGCCAAGATGAGTTTCAGGGTGAATATGTGGCCGCCTATGCCGAGCGTCTAAAATGGCTCACGGGTTTTGCAGGCTCATGGGGGCTGGCCTTAGTGACAATCAAAAAGGCCGCCATTTTTGTTGATGGCCGCTACACTATTCAAGTGCGCGAACAAGTCGACGTCAAGCAATTCACGCCGCACCATTTGGTCGATGAACCACCAACCAAATGGATTGAAAACAATCTCAAGAAGTATGACCGCTTGGGGTTTGACCCATGGCTGACCACTGCCGCTGATGCCAAGCGCTTCGCCACAGCTTGCGCCAAGGTGGGGGCAAAACTTGTGCCGGTCTCCAAGAATTTGATTGACCAGATTTGGGAGAACCAGCCCACTCGCCCGCAAAATCCTCTGTCTGTTCACCCGCAACAATTCGCAGGCCGCAGTGTGGGCGATAAACTGAAAGACATGGCGGACGAACTTGCGCATGCAAATGCCCAAGCCGCGGTGCTTGCCGAACCATCATCAGTGTCTTGGGTTTTAAACTTGCGCGGCGGCGACGTACCCTACACGCCCGTGGTGTTGGCCTATGCGATCATCCACGCTAAAGCCAAGGCCGAGATCTTTGTTGAGGCCAAGCGCCTGCCCGAAGATGTGCGCGCTCATTTGAAGTCCACTGCTATCGTAAGGAAGCCTGATGAACTGGCTGCATCACTTAAAAAATTGGGCGCTAATAAATCAACTGTGTTGATTGATGCGGGCTCGGCGCCTGAAAAAATCCGCAGTGTGTTGGCGGCATCTGGTGCCGTGATCAAAGAAGGCCTTGACCCCTGCACCATGCCAAAGGCGCGCAAAAACCAATCCGAACAAGAAGGTGCCAGAGCAGCCCAACGCCGCGATGGTGTGGCACTCTCGCGATTTCTGCATTGGCTCTCGGTTGAGGCACCGATTGGTTGTCTCAGCGAGCAGACAGCAGCCGAAAAACTCGCAAATTTCCGTCGTGACACTGGCGTGTTGATGGATCTTTCCTTCAGCACTATCTCTGCGGCAGGCCCCAACGCCGCAATTCCACATTATCATGTAGACCCCGAAAACTGCCGCAACATCAATAACAATGAAATCTATCTCATCGACTCCGGCGGCCAGTATCAAGACGGCACCACAGACGTAACCCGCACCGTGGTCATCGGACAACCCACCGATGAAATGCGTGATCGGTTCACGCGAGTGCTCAAAGGCATGATCGGCATTTCAACCATCGCATTCCCTAAAGGTACAACCGGAGCAAACATTGATGTGCTTGCCCGCGCCAGCCTTTGGAAAGCGGGCCTAGATTTCGATCACGGCACCGGCCATGGTGTAGGCTCATATCTTTCCGTGCATGAAGGCCCGGCCCGCATTAGCAAGAATAATTACATCACATTGCAAGCAGGCATGATCCTCTCCAATGAGCCTGGCTATTATAAACCCGGTGAGTTTGGCATTCGCATTGAAAATCTTTTGTTGGTGAAAGAAGCCGCCGAGATTAACGGCGGCGAACGCCCAATGTTAAGCTTCGAGACACTCACCTTCGCACCAATTGATCGCAACTTGATCGACACAAAATTGCTCACCCGCGAAGAGCTGCAATGGCTCGATTCCTACCACGCGCAAGTGTTACAAAATGTTGGAAGCTTCATGGTAGGCGAGGCGCTGGTATGGATGAAAAAGGCATGCGCGGGACTTTAGCTCAGCACCATCCTAAACCCCACCACACTCGCCATTCCAATTAAAATGGAAACCAGCAGTGGCATCCGCATAAGAGCCGCAACCAGCGTAAGCGCACCGGCCATCATCTCTGCAAACCCTTGCAGAAAAACTGTGGGCGCAATCACGGCCATCAAGATTGCCGGCGGCACCGCATCGAGCGCTGCCTTGATGCGGCCCTCAACTCTGCGCCCGCGCAGCAGCCAATAGCCCGCAATGCGCGTGCCATAGGTGGCTGCCCCCATCAACACGATAAGTAGCAAAGTGTGCAAGTCTAAACTCATTGGTGGCGGTCCTTGGAATAAGTGACGATGGCCACAACAATGCCTGCAATGCCGCCCGCCAAAATATACCATGCCCCTGGCAGATAAATTTTGCCCATCACCGCAAACAATGAACTCGCAATTAAAATTGCTGCCGTCTTCGGACCCTTCCAAAAACCAGCAAGTACAGCAATAAACAACGCAGCAAATGCAAAATCTAAACCAATACGCGAACTATCGCCCATCGCTTGGCCGAGCATTGCGCCAATGCCTGTAAACAATATCCAGATTGGCCACAGCGGCAGCGCAACTCCAACATAATAAGAAACCGTAATTGGCTGCGTTAAAGCCCTTCGCTCAACCATCGCCCATGCTTCGTCGGTGAGCCAAAACAGCAAAACACTGGCAAGCCAGCGTGGAAACCCAGAAATATGTCGCGACACCGAAGCCGACATAAAAACATGACGCAGCGCCACAGTGGCAATCGCAAAAATGAAAAGTGCGAGCGGCATGGATGTCGCCCACAAATCCATCGCCACAAATTGCCCCGCACCAGAATAAACTCCGGCACTCATCAACACCGCTTCAAGCGGAGACAACCCTTTAGATGCCGCAACACTGCCCCACAGAGCGGCAATTGGTGCATAAGCCAAGGTCATCGGAAATATATCGAGAAAGCCTCGGCGCAACTCAGAAAAATTCAAGTTTTATGCTCCCACTAGCACAAACCATGCCGCTTCATCGATTACCTCCACACCAAATTTTTCCGCTTCTTTAAGCTTGGAACCAGCCCCTGGCCCCGCCACCAGCAGATCGGTTTTCTTGGACACCGAGCCTGCAACCTTGGCCCCCAAACGCTCGGCCATGGCTTTGGCTTCTTCACGCGTCATCCGTTCGAGAGCACCGGTGAACACCACGGTTTTGCCAGACACTGGTGAGCTTGCCGCAACCGCAGCAAGCGCCTGCGGTTCCACTTCCTTCAACAGCGCATCAAAAATTTCCACATTATGCGGTTCATCAAAAAACTGAATGAGCGCCTCGGCCACCACATCACCAATGCCATCAATAGCACTGAGCTCGGCGCGCGCATCATTTTCTGGTGAAGCAGAGGCGAGTTTCATTTGTTCGCGCAAGGTGGTTGCCGACCCATAAGACCGCGCCAAAACCCGCGCCGTGGTTTCGCCCACATGGCGAATGCCGAGGGCGAAGATAAAGCGATCCAAAGCAATTTTGCGCCGCGCTGAAATTGCCGAGAATAAGTTGGTAACGCTAGAGTGTCCCCAGCCTTCACGGTCACGCAATTTCTTGACCGACCTCGCGTCACGCGCTTCGAGTGTAAAAATATCTTGCGGCGACATGATAAGACCATCGGCGTAAAACTCCTCAACAATTTTATCGCCTAAGCCCTCAATGTCATAGGCATTGCGCGAAGCAAAATGCTTGAGCCGCTCGACCCTCTGCGCTGGGCAAATGAGGCCCCCGGTGCAGCGCCGCACCACATCAGCCTTGCCAGACGCCTTTTCTTCTCGTGTCGCATGACTGCCACAGGCCGGGCAAACTTTTGGAAACTCATAAGGCACCGTGTCAACACCACGCTGTGCCACACCCACAATTTGCGGGATGACATCACCCGCCCTCT
>JANOUE010000019.1:0-3961 GCA_031416755.1 Hyphomicrobiales bacterium | reverse complement strand
CAAAGATCATGTCAGATGTAACTCAACAATTTGGTGGCTCAATCCCCGCTAACTATGATCGTTACATGGTTCCACTAATTTTTGATCCCTACGCCCAAGATATTGCTCAGCGCGTTGCGAAAATTAATCCCCATACCATCTTGGAAACGGCGGCGGGCACAGGCGTTGTTACAGCCGCACTTTCAAAAACATTATCGTCCGGTGATACGCTGCACGCCACTGATCTTAACCCCGCAAAGCATGAAAAATTATGTGTTGCCCCCCTCCCGCGCAATCTATAGTGTATGCTCCGCCGGGGCCTCAACAAAGGACAGGAAACATGAACAGCAAACTCACCAAACTGACACAATTGTTTTTGGTCGTCAGTGCACTTGGCTTTACCGCTTCAAACGCCATGAGTGAAGTTAAATTGCCGAAGACAGCAAAACTGCTCAACAAGGCTGAAATCATCGTCGCATATGGTGGCAAAACCACCAATTTTGAGCATCCAAATACCGACAAAGTTATTGGCACAGCCATTTTCAGCGCTGATATGACCAAAGGCAACGGAACTTTTATTGCCGGCAGTACGAAGGGAGAATGGGAATCCAAAATCACCCTCAAGAAGGATCAATATTGTTGGTCACTCCGCGTCAAAGGAAACAAAAAATTCGAGAAGCCTGTGTGTAATTTGGTTTATCTGGACGGAAAGGTTGCTTACGAAGTCCACCCAAAGACAAAGCAAATTGTGTCCGTCAATACCATTCAATAGTTCATCGACCGCGCCAATCGTCTGATAGACCTGACCGATTGGCGCTTTCTCGAATGAAGTCGTATCGTGCTCCATGTTCAAAACCACGATACTCAGTTTCACCGCGAAGAAACCTGATCCCACCGTCTCCATTTGCGCACAGCATGGTGATCGCCCGGATGCGTTGTTGGAAATTCTCCACGACTTGCAAGAAGCGCTGGGCCATGTGCCAGAGGCGTCATTGCCCGTGATTGCAAAGGCGCTGAACCTGTCTCGCGCCGAGGTTTATGGCGTTGTGACGTTCTATCACGATTACCACACGAAGCCGCAGGCGAGGCATGTGATCAAGATTTGTACTGCTGAGGCATGCCAGTCCATGGGATCGCGCGAGTTGATTGCCCTTGCCGAGAAACTCACCAAGGGTATGCAGGTGACGATTGAGAAAACCTATTGCCTCGGCCTTTGTGCCCAGTCGCCATCGATGATGGTGAACGGCAAGGTGATGGCGCGGGTGGATGCCAGGAAATTCAAATCGACATTGGCGGAACTGACATGATCAAGATTTTCATCCCCCGCGATTTATCTGCCAAGGCTGTTGGTGCCGATGCGTTAGCAGCAGCCATTGGCTATTGCCATGGCACGCCGATGCGAGGTGAGATTGAAACGCGCGACGCCAATAAACTTGAACTCGTCACGAATCTAGCGGAAGCGGCGATCATAGAAAAATTAGGCAAAGGCCCAATTGACGCTGGCATTCAAGCAATCGTGTTCACCGCAATGCGACCTTAAAAGTCAGCTTTGTGCGCTTGGCGTGAAGTGCGAAATGCTATACTTCACGAATCATGAAAAAGCCTGTTGCCCCAACGCCGCCACCTGCCGCCACTGAAAACATTGCACTGCAAGTAGCCCTTGAAGAGCGGTATTTGGCTTATGCGTTAAGCACTATCATGCACCGCGCCTTGCCAGATGTGCGCGATGGTTTGAAACCGGTGCATCGCCGCCTCTTGCATGTGATGCGCATTTTGAAATTAGACCCCAACACCGCTTTCAAAAAATGTGCCAAGATTGTGGGTGACGTCATGGGCTCGTTCCATCCCCATGGTGATCAATCAATTTATGATGCGCTGGTGCGGCTCGCCCAAGATTTCTCGGCGCGTTATCCGCTGGTGGATGGCCAAGGCAATTTCGGCAACATCGATGGTGATAGTGCCGCCGCCTATCGTTACACCGAAGCCCGCATGACCGATGTGGCGCGGCTGCTGCTCGAAGATTTAGAAGACGACACAGTTGATTTCCGGCCCAACTATGATGGCACCGTGGAGGAACCAGTCGTTCTCCCCGGCGCATTTCCCAATCTGTTGGCGAATGGTTCAACTGGCATTGCAGTTGGCATGGCCACCTCCATTCCGCCACACAACGCAGCCGAGCTTTGCGAAGCTGCATTGCACCTCATCAAGTTTCCCAATGCTGGCGTGGATAAGTTAACCCAATTCGTGCTCGGACCCGATTTTCCCACTGGCGGAATTATCACCGACAAGCGCGACGATATTATTGATGCCTACAAAACCGGTCGCGGCAGTTTCCGTGTGCGCTGCCGCTGGGAAAAAGAAGAACTGGCCCGCGGCGGTTGGCAAATCGTCATCACTGAAATTCCTTATTTAGTGCAAAAAGGCCGCTTGATTGAACGCATGGCCGAATTGCTGAACGACAAGAAACTCACACTTCTGGGTGATGTGCGAGATGAATCCGCTGAAGATGTGCGCGTGGTGCTGGAACCAAAAACCAGAAACATTGATGCAGAAGTTTTGATGGAGCAAATGTTCCGCAACACCGAGCTTGAAGCCCGCATTCCGCTCAACATGAATGTGCTGTCGGGCGGAAAAATTCCGCGCGTCATGTCGCTGCGTGATGTGCTGCGCGAATGGCTGGACCACCGCAAAGAGGTGTTGCAACGCAAATCAAATTTCCGCCTGAAGGAAATAGCGCGGCGTTTGGAAATTCTTGGCGGCTATTTGATCGCTTATCTCAACTTGGATGAGGTGATCCGCATTATCCGCCAAGTGGATGAGCCTAAACCCGAATTGATGCGCACCTTCAAGCTTAGCGATAATCAAGCCGAAGCCATTCTCAACATGCGTTTGCGAGCATTACGCAAGTTAGAAGAAATGGAAATTCGAACTGAACATGATAGACTTTCGGTAGAGCAGGGCGCTCTCAATGCGTTGTTGAATTCTGATGAACAGCAATGGAACAAAATCTCTGACGACATTAAAGCCGTTAAAGAAACCTATTCCAAGAAAACCAAACTAGGAGCAAGGCGCACTGATTTTGCCGAAGCCCCGGTGATCGAAGTTGATCTCGATCAAGCGATGATTGAGAAAGAACCGGTCACCATTGTGTGCTCCGAAAAAGGCTGGATCCGCGCCATGAAAGGCCACGTCGATGATGTATCCACGCTCACTTACAAAGACGGCGACCGCGAAAAATTTGTGGTGAAAGCCTCCACCACCGACAAGATTATGCTGTTTTCCTCATCAGGGAAATTCTTCACGCTCGATGCCAGCAAAATGCCCGGTGGCCGCGGCCATGGCGAGCCAGTGCGATTGTTGGCAGATATTGATGCGGCAGATTCAATCGTTTCACTGTTCATGTATCAAGCCGGAGCCAAGCGCTTGTTAGCCTCAACCGATGGCGATGGCTTTATTGTGAGCGAAGATGAATGCTTGGCCAACACCCGCAAAGGCAAGCAAGTGTTAAATGTCAAAGCTCCCATCGAAGCTTTAATTTGCGCGCCCTTTGCAAGTGACGCCGATCACATTGCCGCTGTGGGTGAGAACCGCAAACTCATCATTTTCAAATCGTCGGAGCTGCCGGAAATGGCGCGTGGCAAAGGCGTTCGCCTGCAGAAGTTTAAGGATGGTGGCCTGTCTGATGCTTGTGCATTCACTCTCAACGCAGGACTCACCTGGCTCGACTCTTCAGGCCGCAACTGGACTGTAGCAGATTTAGGTGAGTGGATTGGTGAGCGTGCGCAAGCGGGCCGCTTGCCACCAAAGGGCTTCCCGAAGAATAATAAATTTTCTTAATAAATAAAATTAGTCCGAACTTGTTTCCTTCCTGTTTAGGTTTTTCTGATAAAATTTGAAATAATTCCTGAAGCGCTTTCGCAGAATTAATTTTATTATTCAGCCGGATCCTTTTTTCGGTTTTGGGTTTAAATTTCCCTTTCAC
>JANOUE010000018.1:0-18599 GCA_031416755.1 Hyphomicrobiales bacterium | reverse complement strand
AAGCTTAAACAGCCTGGAGGCTGTCAGCAGATGATTTGCCGGTGCGCTTGTCAGCGACGATTTCGTAACCAATCTTCTGGCCTTCATTGAGACCACGGAGACCCGCACGTTCAACAGCGCTGATGTGGACGAATACGTCTGGTCCGCCGGCATCTGGCTGAATGAAACCAAAGCCTTTTTGCGCGTTAAACCACTTTACGGTGCCTTTTTGCATAACTTAACTTATCCTTGTTTAGAACTATTAGCGAATTGGCTCATACACAACATTGTGCACAAAACCACTCGAACAAAGGATAAGGGGTGTATGGCCTAGGCGCTTTTATTCAAAAGTGCAGTACCGCGCCGATCGGCCTAAATTCGATGAGGGGGATATATACCTTCTTCATCCGAATTACAAGCATTTCTGTGCCCATACTGAAAAAACTTGACCAGAGGTGGCAATGCCTGTGCTAAGGGGCATTCTCGCGGGGGCGAATCCGAGTGATTTGCCGACTGAATTTTAGCTTAGAGGAA
Source organism: Hyphomicrobiales bacterium (assembly GCA_031416755.1). Taxonomy (GTDB): domain Bacteria; phylum Pseudomonadota; class Alphaproteobacteria; order Rhizobiales; family Aestuariivirgaceae; genus Aestuariivirga. The sequence goes on along the minus strand of JANOUE010000018.1, from coordinate 18,086 downwards.
TGTTCGGTTGACTGTATCAGCAAAATCTTGGGCCACAAAACTGGGCCCTTACCGCCAAGGCAATGATCGGCGATCATGGTTTGAATTGGCTCTCACACTGACGGCATTTACGGTATCTTGGGCGTTGGTTTATTGTTTATATTTTGTGAGCCTATGGTTGATGCTGCCAGCTTGCTTGCTTGCTGCCGGCTTTATGGTGCGCATGTTTATGCTGCAGCATGATTGCGGGCATAACTCATTATTTCAATCGCGTCAGTTGAATGATTGGGTGGGGCGCGCCATAGGCATCCTGACGTTCACTCCCTATGATTATTGGCGCCATGCCCATGCCATCCACCATGCCGGGTCTGGCAATCTTGATCGGCGCGGAAGTGGCGATATTAACACGTTGACAGTGGCTGAATATCGCGCCCTGCCTTTTTGGGGCCGGGTGGCCTATTGGTTTTATCGCAACCCCTTTGTGCTGTTTGTCATTGGGCCGATCTATATTTTTATGATTCAGCAAAGATTGCCATTCGCCAGTTTCAAGCAAGGCCGTGCGTCTTGGCTCAGCGTGCTCGGCACAAATTTTGGGCTGTTGGTTTTGGCTCTGGTTGTAGGATATTTCTTGGGCTTTGCACCGTTTTTCATCGTGCATTTGCCAATTGTGTTTTTTGGGGCAGCTGCAGGCGTGTGGTTATTTTACGTGCAGCATCAATTTGATGAAACCCATTGGAAACGCAATGAAGATTGGAACCGTGATACGGCAGCACTTCATGGCAGTTCTTATTATGACTTGCCGCAGCCCTTTCGGTGGTTCAGTGGCAATATTGGCATTCACCACCTGCACCATCTTTCGGCTCGCATTCCGTTTTACCGTTTGCCAGAAGTTCTGAAGGATTTTCCAGAATTGGCAGATGTGGGCCGCCTGACATTCTGGCAAAGCCTGCGTTGCATCAATTTGGTGTTGTGGGATGAGGCTTCTGAAAAGCTGGTGTCGTTCCGAGAAGCAAGGCAAGCCCGGCCGATGCATTTCGCAGCGGCCGAATAATTATTCCGAACGTGTAATTGACTTGATTGGCCCGCGTGGGTTGCCGCTCATTTCGGCAATCTTGCGGTCTTGGGTCATGATGATGGTGATGGCTGAGGCATCATCGCTTTCATGCGGGTCGAGCTCGGCTGCGGCCACGCGGCGGCGTGACGATTTGGTGCCGTCTTCATAGACCACGTCAAACAGCACGCTGCTGTCATCCACTTTTTGTTTCTTTTTCGCCATTGCGATTAGTCCTTGTTCAGCTCTGGTTTGTCGCCAGAGGTTTGCGCATGCGTGTCATCCGAAACCTTGCGGCTTTGGGATTTTTCATCGCGCTTATTTTGTTTTTCGATGGCCTTGCGCTGCTTATCGCGCGCTCGGTTATTGCGTTCTTGACCGTAGTTTGGCGGGAATGCCATGGTTTTGCTCCCCTGTTATGGGCTGTGCCTAGCAGCAATAGTGCTAATTACCAAGCAATGAAGTTAGATATCGCTATTTAAACAAATCTGGCGCAGAGAGAACCTGATTAACACAACCAGAGGCGAAGTGAGACGATGAAACGCGATACGAGCCATGGACATGAACCACGACCGGTTTCGGGCGAAGCGCTTAAAAACCAACGCATGGCGCAAGAGCAAGCTAAAAAAGATTCAGGCATATGGGGCGATCTGTCGGTTGGCATAGTAGAGAAAAATGATGCTGCCTTCGTGCATATTTGGAAAGGTATTTCCGAAAACTCAGTGCACCGCTTAGCGGCCAAGCGCCCCAAGGAAACTTCCAAAGCTGAACAAGAAGCTTTGTGCTTGTGGTTGAAAGCGGGTGGTTATGATGGCTTCAAACACAAAATTTCGGCTTGGAACATCAATGCCGAAGAAGCCGCCCGCATGAAGCAAGTGGTGATAGATGAATTGACGGCCGCAGGAACTCGGGTGATTAATCCCGCGGCGTAAGCGGCTCTGGCTTATGCAAGCTGGTGACCAACACAAAGCTGATAATCATCAGCAAGAACCATGAGCCCAGCTTTGCAAAACCCACTGGTGACCAGGTTTTATCAAGTTGATGTGGATAGAGCCACACTGACGTGAAAGTGCCGATGTTTTCGGCGAGCCAAATGAATATTGCTACGAGTAAGAAGCCCGCAAGCAGCGGCATGCGGCGCGGGATTTTATCGCAAGTGAAATAGATCCAGGTGCGGGCATAGATGACAGCTGTCAAAACAAACAGCATAAGGCGCAGATCAATGATGTAGTGATGCGTAAAGAAATTTGTATAGATGAGAAGGGCCAAGGCCCAGGTCCAGCGCCGGTCTGGGTAGTTTGAAAATCAGAAATCAAACAAGCGCCAGCACCGCACCATGTAACTGCCGATGGTTGAATACATGAAGCCGGAGAACAATGGCACGCCGGCAATGCGGAAGAAATTCGCTTCCGGGTAAATCCAAGAACCTTTGGCGGTTTTGAAAATCTCCATCACCGTGCCCACCACATGATAGATGGCGATGATCTTGGCTTCATCCCAGCGTTCGAATTTCAAGGCGAGCAGAAAGGCTTGCATGCCGAGGGCAAGCAAGAACAGAAAATCATACCGAGCGAGTGCTGCGTTATGGGGGTAGAATAAGTAGGTTGCAAGAATGCCGCTGATTAACACGCCCGCAAAAAGGCAAGCCCAGGCTTGTTTGATGCCAAAGATCAAAAATTCGTGGATGAATTGGCCGTAGGGTAAGGGAATGAGGCGACTGGCAGACCACGCAATAAACCGGCTCAGCCAACGGTCGCGTCTTCTTTCGGGCCCCACTCTCATTGCTTGCTCGGTTTCATAAAATCACTCTGACATAAATTGCAATGAACTGCATTGTCGTGGAAAGTTGTTGCTGTGGCGAAATTGAAATTCTGTATGTAGGCGAAATAGTTTATTGCTCGAGCCATACTGACTGCAAACTGGGCAAAATTTTGGTTTTGTGTAGTTTACTTATAAGAAACAATCTATCATCTGAGGAAATCTGGAAATGACCGTTAAAAGCGATATCGAAATTGCCCGCGAAGCCAAGATGAAGCCGATTATGGCGATTGGTGCTGGCTTAGGCATTCCAGAAAAGGACCTCGTTCCTTATGGGCACACGAAAGCCAAGGTGCATTTGGATTACATCGACAGCTTGAAATCTAAAAAAGACGGCAAGCTGATCTTGGTAACCGCAATTAACCCCACACCTGCCGGCGAAGGCAAGACGACAACCACAGTTGGCCTTGGCGATGGGCTCAACCGCATTGGCAAAAAGACCATCGTCGCTTTGCGTGAACCCTCGTTAGGCCCGTGCTTTGGCATGAAGGGTGGTGCTGCTGGTGGCGGCTATGCGCAGATTGTACCGATGGAAGATATCAATCTTCACTTCACCGGCGACTTCCACGCTATCACTTCGGCGCACAATCTTTTGTCGGCGATGATCGACAATCACATTTATTGGGGCAATGAACTTCAGATTGATACGCGCCGTGTTGCTTGGCGGCGCGTGATGGACATGAATGATCGGGCGCTGCGCGAAGTCATCTGCTCACTTGGTGGGGTTGCCAATGGCTATCCACGCGAGGCTGGCTTTGATATTACGGTTGCTTCCGAGATCATGGCGATCCTCTGCCTTTCAACCTCTATTGCTGATCTTGAACGCCGCATTGGCCAGATTGTTGTGGCTTATAAGAAAGACAAAACACCAGTGCTGGCGAAGGACATTAAAGCACCGGGTGCTATGGTGGTTTTGCTCAAAGACGCATTGATGCCGAACTTGGTTCAAACCCTCGAAAATAATCCAGCCTTTGTGCATGGTGGTCCTTTTGCCAATATTGCCCATGGTTGCAATTCCGTGATGGCCACGCAAACGGCTTTGAAGCTTGCTGATTATGTGGTGACAGAAGCTGGCTTTGGTGCTGATCTTGGCGCTGAAAAATTCTTCGATATTAAGTGCCGCAAAGCTGGCCTCTCACCAGCGGCCACTGTGATTGTTGCAACTGTGCGCGCCCTGAAGATGCATGGTGGTGCCGCCAAGGATGATTTAAAGACTGAGAATGTTGCGGTTCTGAAAAAGGGTCTTGCCAATCTTGGACGCCATATTGAAAACGTAAAGAAATTTGGTGTGCCGATTGCAGTTGCCATCAACCACTTCATTTCTGATAGCGATGCGGAAGTGGATGCAATTAAAGACTTCTGCAAAACCCACAGCGTGCAAGCGTTCAAGTGCATGCATTGGGCCAAGGGTGGCGAAGGCATTGAAGAGTTGTCGCGCCATGTGGCCGAATTGGCCGACAAGGGTGCCGCACAATTCAAACCAATTTACAATGATGACATTCCGTTGTTCGAAAAAGTTTCGACTATTGCCAAAGAAATTTATCGTGCTGATGAAGTGATCGCTGATAAATCCGTGCGCGATCAGTTGAAGGCCTGGGAAGCCGCAGGCTATGGCAAGTTCCCGATTTGCATTGCCAAGACGCAATATTCCTTCACCACTGATCCCAACATGAAGGGTGCTCCTATCAACCACACAATTCCAATCCGTGAAGTGCGGCTTTCCGCAGGGGCGGAGTTCATTGTGGTCATCTGCGGAGACATCATGACCATGCCCGGATTGCCGAAGGTGCCATCAGCCGAAGTGATTGGGCTGGATGCAGGCGGGCAGATTCAAGGGTTGTTCTGATACCAAACTCCCTCGTCCTTCGAGGCCGCTTTGCGGCACCTCGGGTTGAGGGACTAATTTAACTCCTCATGCTGAGGTGCATTGCAAAGCAAAGCCTCGAAGCATGTGCAGCAAGCATGGAGACCAACATGGCCAAATTGATCGACGGAAAAGACAATGGCATTCCCGCAGCAAAGCTTGCAGCATTGGCGGCGATCATTGGGCCAGCACTGCTTTTTGCAGGTTCAGCCCTCCATCCTATGAATGCGGACCCGCATGACACAGCAGCCGCCTTTGCTGAATATGCCGGAGACACCTATTGGCTGTGGAGTCATGCAGCACAGCTCATCGGCGTGTTCTTAATGGGCACAGCGTTCGTCGCGCTGATCGGCTCTGTGCGTGGCACCTTGGCGACTTTGGGACGGATTGGCATTAGCTGCACGATGGCAATTGCGGCCTTGCTGCAAGCAGTTGATGGCGTGGCCGTCAAAGCTATGGCAGATCGCTTGGCCGTTGCCGTAGAGCCAACAAAACCCGCTGTTTTCGAAGCCGCCAATGCAGTCCGGCAGATGGAAATTGGCCTCGCCGCCACTTTCGCACTCGTCGCAGCTTTGACAACATTCTGCCTCGCGATCATCAGTCTCCAAAGCTTGAATGTGCCCAAATGGTTTATAGGTCTCGGCATCATGTCTAGCATAGGACTGTTGCTCACTGCGGCAACGCAAGCCCAGACAGGATTCTCGCCACTTGCCATGGCCGTCAGCATGCCCGCCAGCCTGTTGCTTCTGTTGTGGACCGTGATCTCTGGCTTGTGGTTGTGGCGTGGTACGCTCAAAGAAACATCCTTCAAATATTGAACTGGATCCCAGATGGCCAAATTGATTGACGGAAAAGCTTATGCTGCGGCCTTGCGCGGGCGCATTGCCATTGCTGTGGCTGCGCTCAAGCGCGATCATAATTTAACCCCCGGCCTTGCCGTGGTGCTGGTGGGTGAAGACCCAGCTTCAAAAGTTTATGTGGCTAACAAAGCCAAGCAAACGGTTGAGGTGGGCATGAATTCGTGGGAGCATAAAATGCCCAGCGACACATCAGAGGAAGCTCTTCTCGCCATGGTGCAACGCTTGAACGCTGATCCGTCCGTACACGGAATACTTGTGCAAATGCCAGTGCCCAAACATATCGACAGCGCCAAGGTGCTCAACACCATTGATCCCGCCAAAGATGTGGATGGCTTTCATGTGGTGAATGTGGGCAGGCTATCCACCGGGCAAGCGGCACTTACAGCTTGCACGCCAGTTGGCTGTGTGATGCTGGCCAAAGCTACACTCGGCAAGCTTGATGGTTTGAATGCCGTGGTCATTGGCCGCTCCAACATTGTGGGCAAGCCAGTGGCGCAATTGCTGCTCGCAGAAAATTGCACGGTCACCATTGCGCACTCTAAATCCAAAGATTTGCCTGCCATTGTGCGGCAGGCTGATTTAGTGATCGCCGCCGTGGGCCGCCCCGAAATGGTCAAAGGCGATTGGATCAAACCCGGCGCCTGTGTCATCGACGTCGGCATCAACCGCATCGAGCGCGATGGCAAAAACAAGCTGGTGGGCGATTGCGATTTTGCATCGTGTGAGAAAGTGGCAGGCAGCATCACCCCAGTGCCCGGCGGCGTGGGGCCAATGACCATTGCGTGCTTGCTCCATAACACAGTGAAGGCAGCGGCTGCGATAAGGGGTGTGAAGGCAGAGCTGTGAGGTGTGAGCCTTCAAAACTATTAAGTTGGTTAAGTAGTAGTGAGATATTAGTAAAAATTTGCACTTGAACATAACAAGAACATACAGTAGGGAGTTAGTATGGCTCAATCAACCGACATTGAATGGACTGATGCTACTTGGAACCCGGTAACGGGTTGTACAAAGATCGGGCCGGGCTGTGACAACTGTTATGCCGAGCGGTTTGCAGAAAGATGGAGAGGCATCAAGGATCATCCCTATGAACAAGGTTTTGATCTGAAAATTTGGCCAGAGCGATTGAAGCAACCTGGGCTTTGGAAAAAACCACGGATGATTTTTGTAAATTCAATGAGTGACTTGTTCCATAAGGACGTCGATCGAACTTATATTGATCAAGTTTTCGACGCAATGGAAACTGCGAACTGGCACGTCTATCAAGTCTTGACTAAACGTAGTTCGTTGCTAGGCAAATATGTGCAAAAGCGTTACGGCAGCAACAAAGTTCCAAACCATATTTGGTTGGGTGTTTCAGTTGAAGATTCTGCGCACAAGAGTCGTATTAAACATTTGCAGCATATAAATTCAGATGCACGATTTATATCATTTGAGCCTTTGCTTGGGCCTATTGGTGAGGTCGACCTCTCTGGTGTAGCTTGGGCGATTGTAGGAGGTGAGAGCGGACCCAAAGCACGTCCGATGAAACCTGAATGGGCAACTGAACTCAGACACGCTTGCAAAAAATTTGGTGTGGCATTTTTCTTTAAACAATGGGGTGGTGCCCGACCAAAGTCAGGTGGCAGATTACTTGAAGGTAAGGAGTGGAACGGGTTTCCATTGCAAATTGTTCCAAAATCGCTTTTGGCTCAAGTGGGATGAAAAAAGATCATCAAGAAAATACTGTCGGCCCTTGGGCGTCCAAGAAACTCGATGCCCTTGAGGAATATCTGCAGTTCTATTTAACTGCGCTCAAGAAGCAGAATTTCGAACTTATCTTTATTGATGCATTTGCTGGGTCTTGCTTATCAAAAGTCAGAGCGAAGCAAACTGTAATTGAACCGAGTCCTTTTTTCGACGACGAAGAGGATGCTAAGGCACAAGATGAATTTGTGCTTGGTTCGCCTATTAGGGCGCTGAAGTTTTCTCCAGGCTTTCATAAGCACTATTTTTTCGATCTTGACGAAATACGTGCTGTTACTCTCAAGAACTTGGACAAGACTTTTGAAAACAAGAAAATTTTTGTGGAAGTCGGAGATTGTAACCCTCTGATCCAAAATTTGGCAAAGACTCTAAATTCGCCAAACAAGAGGGGCGTCGCGTTCCTTGATCCCTATGGGCCGCATTTGGAGTGGGCAACAATCGCCGCTTTGGCAGCGACTAAAAATTTTGAGGTGATCATTAATTTTCCGGCTGCGATGGCAATTAATCGCCTTATTACAAAATCAGGCACAATTCCTGATCGCTGGAGCACAATGCTTACGCAGTGTTTTGGTACTGATGCTTGGCGTGGTATTGCTTATGATAAGCGTATTGACCTGTTTGGAAATGACGTCACCACCAAACGTGATGGAGTTTCTGAGAGGCTCTTGGAACTTTATCGAAGCCGACTTTCAGATAACTTTGCTTTTGTTGCTAAACCTAGGCTTATTAGAAATACCAAAGGCGCTCCTCTATACTATTTGCTTTGGGCCGGTCCGAACAAGCTCGGTCTCAAAGGTGCCGATCATATTTTGTCTCAAGGTGAAAAAATAATATAGAGTTACGATTACAAGCATTAATGTATTCATTTTTGAGCTCACACGCCTCCACATACTCGGCAATGCTTGTCGCTTTCGGTACGGGCAGGCCGTCTTCCATCAGGCCGTCAATATGAAAGCGGATGGCGCCTTTCATTTCGCGTTCGACTTCTGGCTTGCTGTCTCCAGTTGCGATGCAGCCGGGCAAATCTGGGACGAAGGCCGAATATCCGGTGCGGGTTTTTTCGACTTCGATTGCATAGCGCATAGGTTCAAAGTGTTGGATTGGGTTCTTCTTGTCAATTCATGATGATGGCAGTGCAAAACTCCCCCCACCCGTCACCTGCGCGGGAATGCCGGAGTGGCAGGGTGTGACGAATAGTGGGGCGTTCAGCCTTTTCCCGTTGCGCTTTGGTGTTTGCCTTGGCATCTTGCGGGCTTCAATTGGAGTTTTCCTATGACCGTCCAACATCTCCCCACCAATGCCACATTTGCTGGTCGCGTTCATCTTCCTAAACTTGGGCCTTGTGTGGTGCGGGTGGATGGTGAGAAGCTGATCGATATTACTTCGATTTTCCCCACCATGCGAGACCTGTGTGAGATGCCAAATCCGGCGCAGGCATTGGTCGCTGCAGAAGGCAAGGCGATTGGACGGGTTGAAGATGTTCTGGGCAACGCGGCCATTAAAAACCGCGATGCTGCTAAGCCGTGGGTGCTGGCGCCGATTGATTTGCAGGCGATCAAAGCGGCTGGTGTCACCTTTGCTGTTTCGATGTTGGAGCGCGTGATTGAAGAAAAAACCCGTGGCGATACATCGGCTGCCGCTGCTATTCGCGGCAAAATAAATGATCTGCTGGGTGGAGATTTACGCTCGCTCAAGCCTGGCTCGAAACAGGCTGCTGATCTGAAAGAAACCTTGATGGCGCAAGGTGCTTGGAGCCAATATCTTGAAGTGGGCATTGGGCCTGATGCCGAGATTTTTACCAAGGGGCCGGTGTTTTCTGCCGTTGGCTGCAATATGGATGTGGGCATTCACCCCAAGTCCTCATGGAATAATCCAGAACCTGAAATTGTTTTGGTGGTGTCCTCAAAGGGCAAAATTGTTGGTGCAACGCTTGGCAATGATGTGAATTTACGCGATGTGGAGGGGCGCTCAGCTTTGTTATTGGGCAAGGCCAAAGATAATAACGCGTCCACTGCGCTTGGGCCCTTCATTCGCTTTTTTGATGATGGCTTTTCATATCAAGATATTTGCCAAGCCGAGCTTGCGATGAAGGTGACAGGCTTGGATGGGTTCGTCATGAGCGGGCATTCCAATATGCGTGAGATTAGCCGCGAACCTTCTGATATTGTTTCTCAAGCGATCAATCAGCATCATCACTTTCCTGATGGGTTGGTGGTGTTCCTTGGCACCATGTTTGCTCCCATTGCTGATCGAGGGGCCAAGGGCAAAGGCTTTACCCATCATCATGGTGATGTTGTTGAAATTTCAACGCCGCACTTGGGCATGCTTAGCAACCGTGTGATGGCAACAGACGCAGCCGAACCTTGGAGCTTCGGCATTGCCGATTTGATGCGCAATTTGGCGGCGCGCAATCTGATTTAAACTACAGGATAAATGTTGTGCAGTTTCTGAGTGGCGATGCCTGCAATTTCAATTACTTCGCAACGCGAACAGCAGTTTGATTTTTCGCAGCCAATGTTTGATTCTGGTTTGCAAATTATGGTCTGAAACGACTCCGGCAGCGGCTTTAGTTGGAGCCAAGTTTGGAAATTGCTGACGACTGGGGCTATGCCGTTTATGCAAAGTGGTTTTCTGGCACTGCGGCCAGCCCAACGCCGTAATCTTAAGGTTTGTCGCTTCGCATGGTGCCGGAGTAAGTTCTAAACACATGATCCCACAATGATGTGCTTACACCGAAGTTTTGATTGCTGGTGCCGTGATGGTGGATATTGTGTTGGAACTTTAATTGCTTTAGCCAGCGCCGACCGCCGCTGCTGAGGTGGTGCACAGCATAATGCACGAAAGTGTATGCGATAAATCCAATCAGAAAGCCTGCAAACCAGAGGAGCGCCAAGCTGGTGCCCAGCGCATAAGTCATCGGCCACAAAACAACGATAAAGAGCAAGGGCAGTGACACTGGAGTTGGCGTGCCAATGAGTTCTTGGGTTTCGTCATGGTGGGCCTGGTGCATATCCTGCAAACCCGGAATTTGGTGAAGTACGAAACGGTGCACGAGATATTCTATCAAAGTCCAGGTTAAAAGACCGAGGGGAATCATGCTCAAGGCAAGCCAGATAGAATGAGATTGACTGATATATAGACCCCAGACAATGCTGGCTAGAATTATGGGTGGGTGGACGAGGAAATCTAAGAAGAACAAGAAGGGGGTCATATCAGGCGACACGGCCGCTTTAACGTATGACCAAGCTGCACCTCTAATGGAGCGCTCTTTTACTTCATTGGTTTCAACTTGAGCCATAATCCATTCCTCATTCACCTATACTTGGTGGTGCTGGAGCACTTATAGCACGCGGTCAAATTAATGCCAAAAGAAGTTATAACTGTGGCAATTGTCATTTTGGTTGGTTGAGAATGATATCGCGCAGGGATGAAACGGCATTGGCGTGACCATCAAATCCTTCATATTTTGCAAAGACTTGCGCGTGTGGTGCCAAGGTGCGGTAGCCTTTTTCTGTTACGAATCCAACCGATGTGCGCTTCAAAAAGTCATGCACTGAAAGGCCGGAGCCGGTGCGGGCCCAGCCGGAAGTTGGCAACACATGGTTCGGCCCTAAAACGAAATTAGCCAATGTGGAGGGCGTATGTTCACCCAAGAGAATTTCACCAGCATGAACAATTCGGCCTAAATATTGGAAGGGGTCTTTTGAGAGAACTTGAACATGTTCTGGGGCATAGTCATTCACAAAGGCGATTGCTTCTTCTTCATTGCGCGCGAGAATAATTCCGCCGACAGGGCCTGCCAGAACTGCTGAAGAGAAATCAACGCGCTGCGCGCTCATCAGCTTCCAAAATTCTGGAAGTGCTGCAAGGGCTTCTTCTGCTACACGCATAGACCACGTGACGAGATAGGCTGAGCCATCGGGCCCATGTTCTGATTCAATCAGCAAATCAAGTGCCGCAAGTTTGCCATCAACGGTGTCATCAGCCAAGATGATGGCCTCGCTGGGCCCTGCTGGGGTTCCGGTTTCGACACTGTGCGAGACGAGGCGTTTGGCGGCGGCAACCCATGGGCTGCCGGGGCCAATAATCTTAGAAACCTTAGGAACCGTTTGTGTGCCGTAAGCTGCTGCTGCAATTGCTTGTGCGCCACCTGCTTTGTAGACGCGAGTTACTCCGCCCATTTTAGCTGCCACCAAAGACGCATCATCAATCTTGCCATCTGGTCCTGGCGGGGTGATGACAATTACATCCTTCACGCCTGCGACCGCGGCTGGAATTGTGGTCATCAAAACGGCGGATGGAAAAGAGCCTTTGCCGCGCGGCACATAACAGGCAACGGAGGGAATTGCATTGGTGCGTTCACCAGCAAAGCAGCCTCCCCGCATTTCATGCAGCCACATGTCTTCGGGCATTTGGGCTTTGTGAAATTTCAATATGGATTCTGTTGCGAATTTCAGTGCGTCATGAACTTTGGGGTCCAGAGATTTTTCAGCGTTGGCGAAGTCTTCTTCGGTAGCAGCAATTTCGTTTGGCTGCACTGGGGCCTTGTCAAATTCGCGGGCAAAGCGTGCCAAGGCTAAGTCGCCATCTCTGCGCACGGCAGCAATGATTGGGACCACCTTTTCTATGAAAGGCGAGAGATCAGTTTCGGCACGCTGCAATAATTGATTGCGCTGGCTGGCCGAGAGTTTGCTGAGTTCGTGAAAATTGACGGGCCGTGGCATCCGTGGTTCCATTGGTTTGAAGGCGGAGTTTTCAAATGGCTGATATGAAGTTGCTTGTCAAAGGCGAACATAAGTTGGGAGAGTCAGCCCTTTGGCATGAAAGCGCCAAGCGTTGGTTCTGGGTTGATCTCTATGAGCCAATGTTGTGTAGTTTTGATCCGGCTACAAAGCAATCTACCCGGCGCTCAATTGACTTGCCGGCACCAATTGGATCAGTGGTTGCGACGAGTGATCCAGACGTGCTCCTCATCTCACATCGTGGTGGAATTTCTTGGCTCGCCTTGAAAGACTTGAGCCTCAGGCTTTTTGCAAATCCGGAGCAGGGACGCGCAGAGGTGATTTCAAATGACATGAAAGTGGATCGCTGGGGCAGGCTGTGGTTGGCCACGTCGCATGATAAAGAACTGCAGCCACGTGGAGCTCTGTGGTGCGTGGAAAATTCAGCGCGCTGTCACCTCGCTGATGTTGGGTTTGCCATTGGCAATGGCCCAGCGTTTTCACCTGATGGTAAAATTCTCTATTTCAGTGACAGCTATAATGCGCAGATTTTGGCTTATGATATTTCGCTTCAAGATGGTCAGGTGCGAGATAGGCGGGTGTTTGCACAGTTTTCTGCGGGCGAAGGATTGCCGGATGGGCTGACGGTTGATGCGGCGGGGAATTTATGGTCGGCGCAATGGGCGGGAGCTTCGATATTCAAGTTGGCACCGACTGGTGAAAAATTGCAGCGCATTCCAGTACCTTCAGGCCATGTGACCAGTGTTGCATTTCATGGGTGTTCGCTTTTGATCACCACAGCGCGCGATGGGCTTTCGGCGGAGCAACTTGCGCAGTATCCGTTGTCGGGAAGTGTGTTTGCATATGAAACGTCTGAAGAGGGTGTGGTGGAGAAACTGTTTCAGGTCTAAGTCATTCCCTCACCCTGAGGTGCCCTGCAAAGCAGGGCCTCGAAGGGCTGCGACAAATCTTGCAATGCTTCGAGGCTTTGCAAAACGCAAAGCACCTCAGCATGAGGAATTTGACTAGCCCACGAAGGCGCGCTCCACCACGAAATTTCCGGGGGTATTGTTTGAACCTTCGGTAAAGCCGTTTGGCTCTAGCATTTGGCGCATGTCTTTAATCATGCCCATCGAGCCACACATCATGATGCGGTCATGTTCAGGATCAAAGTTTGAAATATTGAGGCTTGCAAAAAATTCACCAGATTCAATCAGCGTGGTGATGCGGCCATTGTGATTGCTTGGCTCGCGGGTTGTGGAAGCATAATGTTTGAGGCGGGCTGTTGCTTCTTCGCCTACCAAGGGATCATCTTTGGCTGCGGCTACTGAATCATAGCCATATTGCAATTCGTCTATGCTGCGACAAGTGTGGGTGAGGATCAGTTCACCAAATTTTTCATAAGTTTCTGGATCACGGATCAGCGACACGAATGGCGCAATTCCAGTGCCAGTGGACAACATGAACAAACGTTTGCCTGGCAGCAACGCGTCATTGACCAGGGTGCCGGTGGTTTTCGGGCGGAGCAAAATCGTGTCGCCGGGCTGTATTTTTTGTAATTGTTCAGTGAGCGGACCTTCGGCCACTTTAATTGAAAAAAATTCTAAGCTCTCATCCCAAGCTGGACTGGCAATTGAATAGGCGCGCATCAAAGGCTTGCCGTCCTGTGGTAATCCCAGCATCACAAATTCACCAGAGCGAAAACGCAGTGACTGCGGCCTTGTTATGCGGAAGCGAAACAAGCGGTCGGTATAGTGCTGAACATCGGTCACGCGTTCGGAATATAGGCCAGAGCTGTGCAAGGTTGAGGACATAGGCTGGTTTCCATGATAAAATCGTTCTTTATAACGAACGATCTGTAAACTACGCAAAACGCTATTGCAAGCGAGAAATCAAACTTTGCGCAACGAAGCTTTGGGTGGGCAGGATGCAAAGATGGCACTCAGTATATAGCTGGATCAGCAGTGTTGCCCGATCAAATTGATGCGGCTATGGTTAGGCGAAACTTAATTGGAGGCGGGTCGATGAAATCTCTTCGCGAAGTTGTAATACTTGTTGTGGTAAGTTGGCTTTTTGCGTCAAGTGCTTTTGCAGCTCAATGTGGGTCAACTTCTGGTGGCTTTTCAGAATGGAAATCTGAGTTTGCTGGCGAGGCCAAGGCGGCAGGCATTAAAGCAAAGGGCCTTTCTGCATTGGCGGCTGCGACTTATGCTGCGGGCACTATCCGTGCTGATCGCAATCAGAAAAATTTCAAACTGTCGCTCTCGGCATTTATGGCAAAGCGCGGAGCTGCTGCGATTGTCTCACAGGGGCGGAGTTTAAAGAAAACCAATGCAGCTTTGTTTCACGCCATTGAAGCCAAATATGGCGTGCCTGCCGGTCCACTCATTGCAATTTGGGGCATGGAAACCGGGTTTGGTGCGGTGATGGGAAATCAAAACACAGTCTCTGCGGTTGCCACATTGGCTTATGATTGCAGGCGCAGTGAATTTTTTACCGAACAGCTTTTAGCGGCTTTGAAACTGGTCGATCGCGGGACGATTTCAGGCTCTTCAAAAGGAGCTATGCATGGAGAAGTGGGGCAAACGCAATTTTTGCCGAAGAATGTTTTGCTTTTCGGTGTTGGTGGCAGCCTCACAGGTAAAGCTGCGGCTCTTGCTTCAACGGCAAATTTCCTGCGTGGCCACGGCTGGGAAAAAAGTGAAGGTTATCAACCCGGCCAAGCAAACTTTGGCGCTATACAAGGCTGGAATGCCGCCACAGTTTACCAGAAGGCAATTGCAATTATGGGCGCGCAGATTGACGGTTAAACGCACCTTGCTTTTGTCTGGCATAAGTTAAGGCCGCCACTGCCAAGCCTACAAGCAAAATAATTACTGCTGGCCTGAGGCCATTGCTCACCATTAAATTGGCTTTAAGGACCCGCATTGGATTGATGCCCGTGGCCAAGCCATACCAGGCAAATTCTGTTAGAGCAGTGAGTAAAGTGGCCACTGCGGCTGCAGCACATAGCACAGGTGGTGTGAGGGTTACGCGCCGGGCCACCATCACGCGAACTGTCATAGCCAACATAAATAAGCCTGCCATTAATGTTGCTGAACTTACATCAATTTTAGACTGCAAATAGTAATGGAAGAGACCCAGCCCGGCCAGTCCATAGACGAGACGGTGCAGCATCTTCCATTTCGATCCCAGTTTTCGCAACGCACTATCAAATGATGTTGCTGCCAATGCAGAAAGGCCAAGCAATGTTGCAAAGCCGATGGTGAGATAGAAGCGATTGATAATTTCGCTGGTGGCAAAACTGAGGTCCCATTTCACATTGATGAGGTAAAGAGTGAAATGAGCCAAAGCATATGAAAATGCTGTTACGCCCACCATACGTCGCAGCAGCGCAATTTTCGGATAATTGAAAATGCGTTGCAAAGGCGTGAGTGCCAAAGTGAGCACTAAAAATCTTATTGCCCAATCGCCCGTGAGATGAATGGCGTTTTTCACTGAAAGCGGTTGTAACGCGCCGGTGAAAAACCAGTAAGCAATTACAATTGCAGGGGCGCATGCAAGCAGTAACGTTGTGGCTTTGAGGGGCGACCAGCGTCCTTGGCGATCATTCCAAATCATATTCATAAATGTGTGCCTATCAGGAAACCTGTGTACTGTCAGTACACGGCTCATCACGGTTTTGCGATGTCGGTAAATTTGTGTTAAGTATCAAGCGTGGGAGAACCGATAATGCAAAACCCTTTTATCTGGCACGACCTTATGACTAGCGATGTTGAAGCGGCAAAAAAATTCTATGGCGCGGTGGTGGGTTGGACTTTTGATGCGCAAATGCCAGACTATCATGTGGCTAAAGCCAATGGTGTTGGCATGGGCGGCATTATGGCCACACCGCCGGAGCTTGTTAAAATGCCGCCGTTTTGGTCAGGCTATATTTATGTGGCTGACGTTGATGCAGCCTGCGCAAAAATCAAAAAACTTGGTGGTAAAATTCACCGCGAGCCGTGGGATGTGCCTGCTGTGGCGCGCATGGCCATTGTGGGAGATCCAACCGGGGCTAATTTTAATATTATGCAACCATTCCCGCGTGAGGGCGGTGATTTGCCATCGTCATCTGCTATGGGAGCTGTGGGTTGGAACGAAGCGCATGTGGGTGAACTTGATGTTGCTTGGAATTTTTATGCAGAAATGTTTGGCTGGACCAAAGGCACCGTGATGGCCATGGGGGCGATGGGCGATTATGTGCTGTTTCAAATTGATGGCAAAGACATTGGCGGCATGATGAAAAAACAAGAGATGCTGCCCACGCCGATGTGGCTTTATTACTTCAATGTCGATGGCATTGATGCGGCCGTGACGCGGATCACTAAAGCAGGTGGAAAGATTGCCATGGGGCCGCACCAGGTGCCCGGCGGCAATTGGATTGTGATGGGATTTGATCCACAAGGCGGCGGCTTCAATCTGCTAAGTGCAACAAAATAGGAGGTACCCATGCCATATACCTTGAATTTCCACCGGGTTTTGAAAGCGCCACCTTCTCGCGTTTACAAAGCATTTCTTGATCCAGCAGCGGCTGCCAAGTGGTTGCCGCCTGCGGGTTACACCTGTACGGTTGATCACATGGATGCAAAAGTGGGCGGCACATTCCGCATGAAGTTTACCGAGTTTGATTCTGGCGGCAGCAATGCTTTTGGCGGCACTTATCTGGAGCTCATTGCCAATGAGAAACTGCGCTACAATGATAAGTTCGATGATCCCAATTTAGCCGGAGACATCATCGTCACCGTCATTTTGAAAGCAGTCTCCTGCGGCACAGATATGACGATTGAGCAAGCCGGTGTGCCAGATATTATCCCCATGGAAATGTGCCACTTGGGTTGGCAGGATTCCCTGAAGCAATTGGCGCAGTTTGTTGAAACTGGGGCGATGTGAGGCGCGGGGGTTAGCGGGCCATAAAATATATGCCAATCCTCCTGCAACAAATCGGTGCCATGGCAATGGCGGCGTGAGGATTTGCGAATGGCAACAAAACCCCGAGAGCAATCCCGGGGTTTTCCTTTCGACAATGCTTTATCAATCTGGTTCAGTAGATCTTGTCGATTGGCAATCCCAAGGCCATGGCTCCGGCATACTCGGCTTGCTGGCCTTGCTGCATGGGGTGGTAGCGTGCTCCCTGGATGTCGCGGAAGCAGCGTTCCAGCCCAGAGGCGCGGTAGAAGGCAGCACCCCCTGCAGCTTCCATGGCCAGTTCGACCGCTTTGATCGCGTGGTTTGCCAAAAGCCTGCGCCCGATCATCACATCATTGACAGTTTCGGCCGAAGGCGCGTTGCGCGCCACCACGTCCAGCATGTGCTGCAGGGCCAGCCTTGCACCACAGAGTTCGGTATCCATTTGCCCGACGAGACTAGTGATATGGTGGTCATTGCGGCGCTTCTTGGCAAGATCAAGGGCGATGCTGCGGGCGTTTTCGGCCACTCCGACATAGACGCTGTAGATCAGTGGAATTGCGATTGTGGCGATAATTTGGAACAGTGGATGCCATTCCCCAGCCTTGCGTTTCAAAGCGATTGCAGCATCTGGCACCACATGGCCGTCAATGACCACATCGTTGGAGGACGTGCCTCGCATGCCGAGAGTCTTCCAGACCGGATCAATGCGAACATGAGGTGAATTCATGGGAATGCCAAAATGCAATACCATGGGCGCTTCACCAGGTTCAGCGAGCACGGCGCTGGTCATCAAAAGACTGCCAACGGGCGAGGCTGAGGCGAAGACTTTCCGCGCGGTGATTTTATATCCACCCTCAACCCGCTCGGCCTTGCCAGATCCTGCAATCCAATCAGAGCCGCCACTGGTCAGGACAATGATCTTCTCGGTTGCAATTCGTTTGAGCAGAGGTTCCACAGCAGCAATTTTCTGGTGCTTCCAGCGCCAAGCTGGAATGGCCACTTGTTGGGTGTGCATGGCAAATGCAAGTGCGGTGGACCCGCAATAGTGCGCCATGCTGCGCAAGATGCCTGCAAGTTCCGCAATGTCAGCACCGCCGCCG
>JANOUE010000017.1:0-43283 GCA_031416755.1 Hyphomicrobiales bacterium | reverse complement strand
CAGCAACCCTTCGCGGCCGCAAGTGCGCGGCACCTCAGGGTGAGGGACGTAATTGATTTCCCTCATCCTGAGATGCGAGCTATGCCGCAAAACCCTGTCGGGTTTTCGGCTAAGCGAGCCTCGAAGGATTGGTGCGTAACGTGTGCTAGCTCGCACCAATCGCCCTTTCTATCGTGGCCACGTCAATTTTCTGCATCAGCATCATGGGCGCGGCACCTCAGGGTGAGGGACGTAATTGATTTCCCTC
This sequence comes from Hyphomicrobiales bacterium, assembly GCA_031416755.1. Lineage (GTDB taxonomy): Bacteria > Pseudomonadota > Alphaproteobacteria > Rhizobiales > Aestuariivirgaceae > Aestuariivirga. The sequence goes on along the minus strand of JANOUE010000017.1, from coordinate 43,036 downwards.
ATCCTGAGGTGCGAGCTATGCCGCAAAATCCTTTCGGGTTTTCGGCTAAGCGAGCCTCGAAGGATTGGTGCGTAACGTGTGCTAGCTCGCGCCAATCGCCCTTTCGATCGTGGCCACATCAATTTTCTGCATCGGCATCATTGCGTCGAAGGCGCGTTTGGCTTTGGGGCCGCCGGCACTTAGCGCATCAAGCAGAATCTGCGGGGTGATTTGCCAGGAGATGCCCCATTTATCTTTGCACCAGCCACAGGCACTTTCTGCGCCGCCATTGCCTACAATGGCGTTCCAGTAGTGATCGGTTTCAGCCTGATCTTTGGTGAGAACCTGAAATGAAAAGGCTTCGGTGTGCTTGAAGGTGGGGCCGCCATTCAACCCCACACAGGGCATGCCTAAAACAGTAAATTCAACCACCAGCGCATCGCCTTGGTGGCCTTGTGGAAAATCGCTGGGGGCATGGATGACTGCACCAACTGCACTATCGGGAAAGGTTTTGGCGTAAAACCGGGCCGCGTCCTCGGCGTCTTTATCAAACCATAGGCAAGCTGTGACTTTGGACATTATGTGCTCCTTTCTAAAATTGAGGGCCGGATTACAGAACTGATTTCTTTTCCTCCAGTTTTGGTGCGTGTTTCAACACGGGCTAGCGGCTCACTCACCACCACCATTTGATGGCCGCTGGCATGGAGCAATGTTGTTGCATTTTGCATGATACCGACATGGCCTGACCAGAAAACCAGATCGCCACGCTGCAGATTTTCTCGAGCGATTTTTGTGCCTAAGTTTTTCTCCTGCATATCTGTGTCACGTGGACACTGCACGCCACAGGCATGGAGCGATGTTTGCACGAGGCCGGAACAATCCATGCCGTGATAGGATTTACCGCCCCAATAATATGGCGTGTGTAAAAATTGTTCAGCGACAGAAACAAAATCAGTGGGCTTTTGCTGGAGATGATTGGCAAACACAAAGCCGCCAGTGGCCAGTTCAATAAAATCATCTTGCAAGGCTGCAATCGTCAGCTCGGCATTCAGCGGCAGAAATTGCGCGGGTTGGGTTTTGATGCTGGGCTTGGTGTAGATCATGGTGGAAGGCACTGTGACTTTATGGGTTGCCACATGCACGTTGGCATTCAACATTTCATGACGCACATAGCCCACATATCTATCACGCTGCAATTGCACCCAAGCCCAACCTTCAGAGACATCAAACACGCGGACTGGCTCACCAAACAAAATTTGTGTATCTTGCGGTGCGTCATATGCGGGTGCGCGGTGCAACGTGGCTAAGGGGGCCAACATTTGCATTTCAGCCCCTTCACGAAAAACTTTAGAACCAACTAGGCCCTTCAAGCGCATGTCAGCTAGGTCATTGCGGAAAGCGTTTAGTCTCTTATCAAGCATCTCATAACTCTTGTGATTTTGCGCTGACTAAATCGGCCAAGCGCTCTAAGTAAAGGGAACCAGCAACAGTGCGCTGAATTAAAACATTGCGCAGATCTTTTTCGTCGCGCCGCCTCGTCACCAAGCCAAGCTTTCCCATAGCATCAAGGGCTCTGGTGATCACTGGTTTTGACACATTCAATTTAGCTGCAAGTGCGCGCACGGTGTGTGGCGGAGGTTCCAAATAAATCGACAACACTATCGTCATTTGCCGCGTTGATAAGTCAGGCTCAGCATCGCGCACCTGGGCCAAGCCCACATGGTGCAACAAGCGCAAGGCTTGTGGTGTTGAAAGCGGATAAGACATTGTTGCGGCCCAAAAGATTGTTTCGGAACCGTTTCATTCTTGGCTTTTGAAACTTGAATTGCAAGCCTATTTTACAAAGCGTTCTTTGAGCATGGCAAAGCAAGCGCGCATGGCTTGGGCTTCGCCGCCTTTGGGGCGGGCAAACTTGGCAGTTGGAGTCCAGCCGAAAATATCAAAATGCACATAAGACTTGGCGTGTTCCACGAAACGTTTGAGGAAAAGAGCTGCGGTGATGGAACCGGCAAAACCGCCAGCACCTGCATTGTTCAAATCTGCGATCGGCGTTTCAATCATGGCCGCATATGGCTGCCACAATGGCAATTGCCATAGCGGATCATTTTCGGCGTTGGCATGTTTAACAAGACTTGCGGCCAGGCCTGCATCATCAGTGTAAAATGGTGGCAGATCAGGGCCGAGGGCAACGCGGGCTGCGCCTGTCAACGTTGCCATATCGATGATCAAGTCTGGTTTTTCTTCATCAGCCAAAGCCAAGGCTTCACACAGCACCAAGCGGCCTTCAGCATCGGTGTTGCCAATTTCAACGCTTAAGCCTTTACGGGTTTTGAACACATCGCCGGGGCGGAAGGCATTGCCCGCAATTGAATTTTCCACAGCGGGAATGAGCACACGCAGACGCAGATTGAGTTTAGCGTCCATGATCATTTGGGCAAGGCCCAAAATATTGGCAGCGCCGCCCATGTCTTTTTTCATAATCAACATTCCAGACGATGGCTTGATATCGAGGCCGCCAGTATCAAAACAAACGCCTTTGCCCACCAAGGTTACTTTGGGGTCAGACGCTTTGCCCCAGGTGAAATCAATCAATCTTGGTGCACGTGGGCTGGCGGCACCCACCACGTCGATCAATGGAAACTCTTTGGCCAAGGCTTTGCCTTTCACAACTTTCAATTTGGCTTTGTGGCGGGTGGCAAGGCTGCGGGCTGCTGCTTCCAATTCATCGGGGCCAAATAAGTTTGAGGGTGTGTTGATTTGATCGCGCACAGTAAAGCTGGCGTTGGCAGCGCTCAAAACAGCGGCACGGTCAACCGATTTTGGGCATTCTAATGTCACCTGCTTTGGCAGAGCTGGCCGGAAGGGGTCATATTTATAAAGCTCCAAACACCAGCCCAATGCTACGAGATGAGCGTGATCCGGATCATTCAGAAACCGATAATTGCCTTTGGGTAAACGGCTTGCAATGCTGCCAAGAGCAAAGGCATCAGCTTGTTTGTCTGGTGCGCCCACCCAAATTTCCACGGTGTGACCATCATCTTCAGAAATCGCCAAAAGCGAAAGTGGTGCAGCATCAAATCCAGCGGCCTTTGCCAAGTTGGTACATTTGGCTGGCATCTGCTGCAAAAGTTTTGGAAGTTCTGCCTTGGAAATAACTCGTAAGGGAATTGCTGGCTTTTGGTCATTGCGAAGGATTTTGGTGGCATCGAGCATATTAAATTCCTGTGAGTCGGCTTGGTTTGGATTATGGTTAATCGTTTATTGAGGAAAAATCAGCATGATTGGGTTTCAGTTTGTAGTTTAGACGTTGGAGTTCCCATGTTTGTGCATTTTTCGCCTGCTGCCCACCCAAAGATGTGGCCATTATTGCTTTTGGTTTCGGCTTTGAGCTTAGGCGCATGCCAGAGCAAACAAGCCAAGCTTGATGTTGATCCGATGGCGACTTCAAGTACCTCCGCTGCTGGAGTAAAAGCTGATGTCGGGTCATTCACGCGCACTGACGCTCTATCAAAAAAATGGGTGGCCAATCAGGGCGATGAGAAAATTGGTTTGGATTATGCGGCCAATCTCGCAAAATTGGGACAAACTGAGCAACAGATTGATGTTCTGAAAGCCGTTGCGGCCTCGCACCCCAATGATGGCGCGTTGCAATCTCGCATTGGCAAACAGATTTTGACAGCAGGCCGAGCTGGCGAGGCCATAGAAATATTGGGTCGCGCAACTAAATCATCAGGGGCCGATTGGAAAACATTTTCAGCTTTGGGCTCGGCCTATGATCAACAAGGCAATCACAGTTTGGCGCGGGAAAGTTATCAACAGGCTTTGAAGCTTAAGCCAGACGAACTTACGGTGCTGAACAATATGGCTATGTCTAATGCTTTAGAAGGTAAATTGCCGCAAGCTGAAAAAATTCTGCGCGCGGCGGTGCAGCAGCCTGGCGTAGATTTGCAACCGCGGGTGCGCCAGAATTTGGCTTTGGTTGTGGGGCTGCAAGGCCGTTTTGATGAAGCGCGCGAAATTGCGGCAAAGGATTTGCCTCCAGAACAAGTTGAAGCCAACCTCGCTTACTTACAGCAGATGCTGGCCCAGCCAAATACATGGGCGCAGCTGCAAGACCAACCCAAGGGTTAAGGCTTTTTCTCAACCCACTCCATGAAGGCGAGCAGCCAAGAATTCAGGCGTTCGCGGGTTTCGGCGTCGGTTAGGTTACCGCCACCATCAAATTTCAATTCATTGTGGGTGATAAACATTTCTGGCTTTGGCATGACTATGGCCTGAAGCGCTTGCAGGTTTTGGCGCAAATGATATTGGGCGCGCGAAGTGCCTGCAAACGCCCCTTCGCTGGAGCCAATAATACCCGTTCGCTTCCATTTCATAAATGCACTGCCGCGTGACAGCCAATCAGTTGAGTTTTTCAAAACACCCGGGATAGAGAAATTATATTCTGGGGTGTCAATGATTACGCCATCTGCGGCTCTGATGCGGGCGTCCAAGTCTTTGACAGATTGTGGCTTGCCAGAGGCTTTCTCTTCATCGCCATCATAAAGTGGAATGCCATGCAAAGTCGCTACTTCAATCACAACACCTTGTGGGGCCATTTCTTGTAAGGCGCGCAGCAGCCCAGTGTTGGTGGAGGCTTTGCGCAATGCGCCGCTGATGGCAATTATTTTCATGTGATCACGACTTTCTTTGTTTTCTGATAAGCTTCCGGAGCGAGGTCATTTACAACAGTCTTTTGTTTAAAAAAACCACCCACCTTAAATCTGTCACCCCGGCTACGGCAGAGGCCCAGCTTTGTCTGCATTAAATGGTGTAAAGCTGGGTTCCTGCTTTCGCGGGACTGACGATTTTGAGTTGTTTGATTCATAAGTATGGATAAATCAAACTTTCACCTTGCGCTTTTCGAGCAATGTGGTGAGCCAGTCGGGGTCCATTTGCGGAACTGAAGACAAAAGCAACTCAGTGTAGGCAGGATAAGGCGGGTTTAGCACTTTCGATTTCATGCCCTGCTGCACCACTTTGCCCCGGTGCATCACCACGATTTCATCGGAAATCGCGCGCACTGTGGTAATATCATGGGTGATGAAAAGGTAAGTAACATTGGTTTCTTTTTGCAGCTTCATAAGGAGCCGCAAAATTTCTTCTTGAACGATTTGATCAAGGGCCGATGTTACTTCATCGCAAATTATGATTTCTGGTTTAGCCGCCAAGGCGCGGGCAATTGAAATGCGTTGCTTTTGGCCTCCGGAAAGTTCGCCGGGAAGTCGGTCGATATAAGTTTCATCAAGCTCAATGCTTTCGAGCAATTCAACAACGCCCCTATCGTTTTCCTTGCCGCGCAAGCCCAGATAAAATGCTAACGGGCGGCCAATAATGTCTCGCACCGTTTGACGTGGATTCAGAGCCGTATCAGCTGATTGATAAATCATTTGAATACGGCGTAAATCATCTTTGCTGCGGTCTTTCAGCTTGTGGGTGAGCGCCTTGCCATTGAACAGCACAGCGCCTTTGGAAGGCGGCAATAATCCGGTGATAACGCGGGCCAAAGTGGATTTGCCCGATCCTGATTCACCGACGACGGCCACTGTGCGCCCGCGTGGGACCCGCACAGAAACATCATCTAAAACCATCATGCCATTGCCATAGCTGGCGTCGACATTTTTGATTTCAAGGGCAATGTCATGGCTCACTGATTCAGGCTTGATCAGTTTTCGCACCGCCCAAAGTGATTTCGTATAGTCTTGCGTTGGCTCTTTCAGCATGGCGCGGGTTGGTGCTTCTTCAACCAGATTGCCATAACGCAGCACCATAATCCGGTGGGCCATTTGAGCCACCACTGCGAGGTCATGGGTGATATAGATAGCTGCCGTATTGAATTGTTCGACAATGTCGCGCATTGCCGCCAACACTTCCACTTGAGTCGTCACGTCTAAAGCGGTGGTCGGTTCGTCAAAAACAATCAAATCTGGACGGCACGACATGGCCATGGCGGTCATGGCGCGCTGGAGTTGTCCGCCAGACACTTGATGAGGATAACGAGCACCGATTGTTTCAGGATTTGGCAATTGCAGGCGGCCAAACAAATCGCGGGCGTCTGCCTCAGCTTTGTCACGCTCCATCACACCATGGGTGACTGCAGTTTCGGTGATTTGCTCCATCAACCTGTGTGCTGGATTAAATGCAGCAGATGCGCTTTGCGCCACATAGGAAATGCGCGATCCCCATAGTTTTCGTTTTTCAGCGGTTGAAGCTGCAACCAGATCGATACTATCAAACTGAATTGACCCGCCGGAAATGCGGCAGCCCGGTCTGGCAAAGCCCATAGCTGCCAAGCCGAGTGTAGATTTGCCAGCGCCAGACTCGCCAATCAATCCAAGAACTTCGCCACGCTTCAGTGTGAGATCAATGCCCTTGACAATTGGGTGCCACGCTTCGCCTGAATAACCTTCAATTTTAAGGCCGCGTATTTCGAGCAGGACCTCGCCTTTTGTGCGAACTGGTTTACTGCTCATCGCGCAGCCCCGAGGTTTTGTGCAGGAACCAATCAACTACATTATTCACAGCAACGGTAAGAAGTGCAATTGCACCAGCTGGAATAAGAGGTTGAATGCGACCATAGGTGATCAGTGTTTTGTTTTCGGCCACCATTGAACCCCAGTCTGCGGTTGGCGGTTGAACGCCGACGCCGAGAAATGACAAAGCTGCAATGGTGAGAAATACGAAGCAGAATCTAAGGCCAAACTCGGCGATGAGAGGTGGCAGAATGTTTGGTAAAACCTCTCTGAAAATAATCCATGGTAATTTTTCACCACGCAACTTTGCGGCCTCGACGAAATCCATAACCACCACGTTCAAAGCAGTATTACGTGCCAAGCGGAAGACCCGCGTTGAATCGAGCACGGCCAAAATGAATATGAGATTAAGCGGAAACTCCCCTAGAACTTCAGGCCATGGATTGCTTTTTCCGAAGAGAGCCAGCAGCATCAAAGCGAAAATCAGCACCGGAATTGACATGATGGCGTCAGCGGTGCGCGAGAGAGCTTGATCGAACCAGCCTTTGGTGAGCGCCGCAGCCACACCTAATGTTCCTCCCAAAGAGAAGGAAATCAGAACTGTCAGAAAAGCAATGCCGATGGTGTTGCGGGCACCAAAAATGACGCGGGAAAACAAATCGCGGCCCAGTTGGTCAGTGCCAAACCAGTGGGCTTGCGACACTGGAGCGAAGGCTTTGCCTATTACTTCGCGCTCGCCATATGGAGCAATGGCGGGTGCGAAAACGGCGCACACAATATAAAAGGCAATCACGATCATGCCAAAAATTGCGCTGGGTGGGGCCGATTTGAAAGTGCGCCACGCATTTTCGCTAAAGCTGCGCCTTGCCTTGATGGTGCGGATGTCAGTCATTTGGGGTGCAAGAGCCGGGGATTGGTGACGATAGATACAATATCAGCCAAGAGATTGAGCAGAATATAGGTTGCCGCAAATATCAACGCGCAAGCTTGGACAACCGGCATGTCGCGCGTTGAAACCGAATCCACCATGAGCTGCCCGATCCCTGGATAGACGAACACCACTTCGGCCACGACAACGCCCACCACAAGATAAGCGAGATTGAAGGCGATTACCGTTGCAATTGGCGCCCAAGCGTTCGGAAGCGCATGGCGCAAAATAACTTGGCGTGGGCTGAGGCCTTTGAGCTGGGCCATTTCAATGTATGGGCTAGCCAATAATGCAATGATTGAGGCTCTGGTCATGCGCATCATGTGAGCGACAATGACCAGAGTTAAGGTGAGTGCGGGAAGAGCAGCGCGGATGATGTGTTGCAAAAATGGAGTATTTGCATCCACTGTCGAGAGTGGAGAAAGCCAGCGCAACTTGATTGCGAAAATAAACATCAAAACATAGGCCACAAAAAATTCTGGAGACGCTATTGTAGTCAAGGTGGTTGCATTCACAATCCGGTCGAACCATGAATTGCGGTAAAGGGCTGCGAGCAATCCCAAAGCAAGTGAGAGTGGGACCGCAACAATTGCCGCCATCGATGCGAGGAATAAAGTGTTCCATAACCGTGGCGCAATCATTTCGGTTACTGGCCGCACGATAGCGCCGCCTAAGCCTGCATAAGAACTGCCAAAATCGCCGCGCAGCAGTATATTCGAAATCCACTCGAAAAACCGAACATAGGCGGGTCGATCTAAGCCCAGTTGATGATTGAAATTTGCGACGGTTTCTGGCGTTGCACCTTGGCCCAAAATATTCTGGGCATAGCCGCCGGGCAGAAAGGCGAGCGTGGAAAAAATAATGATGGAGACGGCAAGAAGTGTGAGGAGTCCAAATCCTAATCTTTGCAATACCGTTCGCAATACCGGATGCATATAAACGCCCTTCCCCGTGATATAATGTGCACCTCTTGTGGGTGCTCAGAAAAATCTAGCAGAGTGAGGGGTGCGAGTCATGGAGAAAAAATATCTCTCATTTCTAATCAGAGTCTTTGCGGCACCCGCCATTAAAAAAACCCCGCCAGTTTCTGGCGGGGTTCATAGTAAAAACCAAAGTGTTAGCTTATGCCTTCCACCACCGCTCATACATGTAACCACCATCGTGGTCGAAGTCTGAGTTGAAGGTGTTGTGGCTAACGCCAGTGTTCAATGCGCCAACATAGTTGTTGAACATAAGAACTATTTGGCCACCATCATCATGCACCAGCTGTTGCGCTTCGGCATATTGAGCAGCGCGCTTGGTTTCATCAGTTTCAGCACGCGCAGCAAGCAGAAGCTCGTTGAAGCGTGGGTTCTTCCAATGGGTGTCATTCCAAGCAGCATCAGCAGCAAGTGAGACTGACAAGAACATGTCTGCCACCGGACGACCGCCCCAATAGCAAAAGCACCATGGCTTCTTGAGCCAGACGTTATCCCAATAGCTGTCGTTTGGTTCTTTAATCACGTTAATGTTGATGCCGGCCTTCCTGGCTTGCTCAGCCATCAAGAGGGCTGCGTCTACACAACCTGCGAAGGCTGCATCAGACGCAGAGATATCAACTGTTTGGCCTTCCATGCCAGCTTTTTTCCACAAGGCTTTGGCCTTGTCTGGGTCATAAGAATAAACCGGAGCGGGGTTGATCGCATATTTCATTGCAGCCGAGATTGGATTGTCGTTGCCTGGTGAACCATAACCAAACAAGATCTTGTCTACGAGCTCTTGACGGTTGATGGCCCATTTAATGGCTGTGCGTACATCTAGATTGTCAAACGGCTTTGTATCAACATGCATTGGTGCTGTGTAATGGGCAAAACCAGCCACGTTATAAAGTTCTGTGTTTGGCGCACCTTTCAACATATCGATGGTTTTCAAGTCGGCGCGGTCAATGAAGTCAACTTCGCCAGCTAGGTAGGCATTGGTGCGGGCGGCAACGTCAACGATCGACAACATTTCGATTGAGTCAAAATATGTTGTGCCGAAATAGTTTTCGTTGCGTTCGCCAACCAGCTTAATACCTGGCTCAAAGCTTTTCATCTTGTAAGGGCCAGCGCCGATGCCAGCGGCAAAATCAATCTTGCCATCTTTGGATGGGTAGATCGACAGATGGTAATCAGTGAGCAAGAATGGGAAGTCGGCATTGCCGCCCTTGAGTTCAAACACAACGGTGTCTGGTCCATCTGCTTTGATCGAAACGATAGATGACAGGACTGACTTAGCCGGTGACTTTGAATCAGTGCCAATGTGATAGTTGATGGTGTTTACAACATCATCTGCGTTGAGCGAACGGCCATCATGGAAGGTGATGCCCTTGCGGATTTTGAAAACCCACTTTTGTGCCCCATTTGATGGCTCAAAGCTTTCAGCCACATGCGGCACAGCAACGTTCTTGTCGTTCACTTGCACCAATGGCGCACCCATTACGGATTTACCAAAAGCGAATGTGAAGCCGTTTGACCAGGTTGCAGGATCTAGCGAGTCAGTGGTTTGACCATGGCCAATACCAGCCTTGAAAGTGCCGCCCTTTTTTGCTTCAGCGCGGGCGGCTTGGGCAAACATCAATTGCGAAGCCGCCAATGTCATACCAGATGCCATGGTAAAGGCCATAAAGTCGCGGCGGGACAATTTGCCCTGGCCTACAGCTTTTTTAGCCATGGAAAGTTTATGTTCAAATTCGGTCATATGTTTTCTCCTCGAGGTGACCTGTGATAACTCTTGAAAGGTGATGAATAAAAAAGCAACAAGTCAAAACTCTGGATGACGATGCAGCTTACTCTCTCCCGTGCTTTCATTATTCTCCCGTGCTTTCATTATTCTTCTTTTGTGCCTGCCATTTTTGACAAGTCATTGAAACATGGTCGCATGCCCATTTGTTGCCGTCAATTTCTATTTCAGTGATTGGGTGGTGAATAGAATGAACCAATGCGTTAGATTTGGCGTAGCAGAGAGACACTTGAAACTTCGGAAAATTCGCCGCAATGTTAGCTGAAATTCATAATGTAATGCGAGGGGATCAGGAAATGCGGGAAGGTTTTCTCGGTCAAATGATCGTGAGCGTAGCCAAGCGCTTGCTGCCAAGTGATTTCAAAGGATCCTTGGAACTCACATTGCCTAAAGGCCAAGTTGTCATGCTGGGCGGGCAAAACCCCGGCGAAAAGGCTGATCTAAAGCTTCGTAATTTTAAAGTTATTTGGGCCAGTGTGCGCCGCGCCCAGCTTGGATTTTTCGAATGCTATATGGCAGGCGACGTGGAGAGCCGCGACCCCACAGCATTTTTCAGGTTTTATTTGCAAAACCGCGCTGGTCTTGATGGTGCCTCGCGCTTTGTATTTTTCGCCAGCTTGAAAGACAAGCTCTGGCACAGAAAGCGCGACAACAATAAAGTTGGCTCAAAAGATAATATTGCAGCGCATTATGATCTGGGAAATGCGTTTTACAAGTTATGGCTTGATGAAACGATGACGTATTCATCAGCGGTTTTCGATGGCAAAGCCAATAGTTTGGAAGCGGCCCAACGCCTCAAATACGCCAGAGTATTGAAAGCCGCTGAAGTCAAAAAGGGATCGGACGTTTTAGAGATCGGCTGTGGATGGGGCGGATTTGCTGAGGAAGCCGCTAAATCTGGTGCAAAAGTTCACGGCATAACATTGTCCAAAGAGCAGCTGGCCTATGCACAAGACCGCATTGCAAATCTAGGCTTGCAAGAAAAGGCTAGTTTCCACTACGAAGATTACCGCGACACCAAGGGTCTCTATGATGCCATTGCTTCAATTGAAATGATTGAAGCGGTGGGCGAGCCGCATTGGCCTACCTATTTCAAAACACTTTCTAATCGATTGAAGCCTGGTGGTGCTGCTGCGGTGCAGGGCATTACAATTTCTCAAGAAAATTTTCAATCATACCGGTCAGGTGTGGATTTCATCCAACGTTATGTATTTCCCGGCGGCATGTTGCTCACCAAAGAAATCATGAGCGAACAAGTGCAAAAGGCTGGATTGCTGCTCGAGAAGTTTGACGGCTTTGGAAAAAGTTATGCCGAAACTTTGCGCCAGTGGCGGGTGCGCTTTGAAGCAGCTTGGCCAAAAATTCTTCCCCTGGGCTTTGATGAACGCTTTCGCAAGCTTTGGAATTTGTACCTCTGCTATTGCGAAGCTGGATTTGAAGAAGGCATCATCGATGTTGGCATTTATAAAATCCGCAAACCCGCATGATCGCACCCAAGCGTTTGGATCACTTGCGCGTTTGAAATTGGAGCGGGCGATGGGACTCGAACCCACGACATTCTGCTTGGGAAGCAGATGTTCTACCACTGAACTACGCCCGCTTATTTTTTATGGCACATCTGCGGTTCACAGCAGTCTGTCACCTTTTGCGGCTGAGGCGCTATGATCGGTATTCACCCCTATAAGTTTTAAAGTGTTTCGAAAGTTTCAACCCTTGCTTTTGGTAATTGGAACCCATGCCCTGACCATAGACCATATCGGGGGCTTGGGTCAGTGGCTCATAAACCAGCCGCCCAATGATTTGCCCATCTTCCAAAATAAACGGAACCTCATGGCTGCGCACTTCTAAAACAGCGCGCGCTCCTTCACCCAGGCCTGATGCATGGCCAAAGCCTGGATCAAAGAAGCCAGCATAATGCACGCGGAATTCCCCAACCAATGGATTGAACGGAACCATCTCAGCAGCATGAGAGGGCGGAATGCACACAGCTTCCTTGGAAGCCAGAATATAAAATTGATCTGGATCTAAAATCAGCGACCCCTTCTGCCAAATCGGTTCCCAATAATCGAGAACCTCTAATGCGGATTTCTTATCGACATCGACCAAAGCGGAATGGCGCTTGGCGCGGAAACCAACGGGGTTGGTGCCATCTCCACCAGAGAGATCAACAGTCAGGGCCAAACCCCCATCGATATTCACATCACCCGAAGCAATCAGCGGTTCTCTCGCGTTAAGCTCATGGATCAGCGCATCAGTGGCCAGACTTTGCCCGGCGCGAAACCTTATCTGCGAAAGCCTTGAACCTTCTCTAACTAAAATAGAAAATGTGCGTGGGGAGATTTCGGCATAGAGCGGGCCATCATAGGCTTCTGGCACTTTGTCGAATTCTTGGGCGTAATCAGTAATGACGCGAGTAAAAATATCGAGACGGCCGGTTGAGCTTTTGGGATTTGCCGCAGCCGAAATTCCCTTTGGCAATTTCAATGATTCTTGAAGTGGCACAATATAAACGCAGCCGGTTTCCAACACAGCGCCTTGGGTCAAGCTCATTTCGTGAAGCACAATATCTTTGAGCTTGTCTGACACTTTACGATTTGGCCCCGGCAGGAAAGAGGCGCGCACGCGGTAGGCCACAGTGCCAAGGCGTAAATCTAAACTTGCGGGCTGGATTTGATCGCTGTCCAGTTTCCGTGCCAGTTTAATCTGGCCGTTTTCGCAATATTCGGCAATCTGACGGGCTGGTAAAATGCCTTGGAGGTGATGGGTGCTCATGGCCCCTTTTGGCTGTAAAATTGAACTTTGTGCAAGCCTGAAGTTTGGCAGTGGAAAACTGTGAAAAAGCGCTTAGATTAAGCTTCATGTATGAACAGACCACACGCCACATCCGCATTATCGTGCGCCCGCAGTTTTTGGAAAACCAATCAGAACCAGAGCAGCAAAAATATGTCTGGGCCTATACCATCACCGTGGAAAATCTCAGCGGCGATACGGTGCAGCTTTTAACGCGGCACTGGATCATCACAGATGGCATTGGCCACAAACAAGAAGTGAAAGGCGATGGTGTCATCGGCGAGCAACCCACTTTGCGCCCTGGTGATAGTTTTCAATATACATCAGGTTGTCCGCTGCCCACGCCTTCAGGTGTGATGAGTGGAAGTTATGGCATGATTGATGCCAATGGTGTTGGGTTTGATGTGGCGATCCCAGCGTTCTCGCTGGATAGCCCTTATGATGTGCACAGTGTGAATTGAGTGGCATATTTGTGCAGATGCTTCGAAGCTGGCTGAGATTGGTATCTGAATTATGCTTGAATATCTCACTGATTGCACCATATCACACTCGTAGAAAGGGAACTTGCCATGATTTTAATTCTTAATGTTTTATGGTTCGTTTTAGGTGGCTTCCTGGCTGGGCTGGGCTGGATTTTGGCTGGCATTATCATGGCTGTTACTATTATCGGCCTGCCATGGGCGCGGTCATGCTTTATGATTGCGCGTTATTCCTTCTGGCCGTTTGGTTATGATTTGGTTGCGCGAGACGAACTTACTGGCCGCGAAGATTTGGGCACTGGCACCTTGGGCACCATTGGCAATGTGATTTGGTTTGTGCTGGCTGGCTGGTGGTTAGCGGTGATGCATTTGAGCGCTGCTGTGGCGCTTGCCATTTCCATCATCGGCATACCATTCGCATGGGCCCATGTGAAGCTGGCTTTGGCTTCTCTGTTCCCGGTTGGGAAAACCGTCGTGGCGAATGACCGACTTTGGCCGCAAACTATTATGTAAAATCGTTTAACTTAAATTGATAGGGTGTGGAGCAAAACTCGCACACCACTTCAATTTTACCATCTTTCACCATATCTCCTCGGTCAGTACTTGAGAAATTCTCAAGCATCGAAAACACTACTTCTTGCGAACATGTGCAATGGCGCGTGATGGGAATGGCTGGATAAACTGTGACGCCATCTTCATGGTAAAGGCGATAAAGAATTTCTTCAGCCGTTAATGTGGGATCCAACAATTCATGATCTTCAATCGTCTCGAGCAGCAGCCTTGCCTTCACCCAGTTGTCGTCTTCGTCCACTTCGTGTTCTGAGCCTTGAGGCACATCGCCTTGCATTTCTGACCGAGGTGACGAGCCGCCTTCGGCTGGCAAATGCTGCACTAAAATGGCTCCAGCGCGCCAATGGGTTTGCTTTTGGCCGCGCGCCAACAAGGGACCAGCAGCAATACGCAGGCGCGTCGGGATTTGTTCTGACTGTTGAAAATAAGTGTGCGCGGCATCAGCTAATGTGGAATTGCCCTCTTTTGAGTTACCGAGGGGCACAATGCCTTGATAACGTTCCATATCAGCACCTTGATCCACCGTCATGCCGAGAATGCCTTCACCGAGCAATTGTTTTTGATCAGGTTTTTTTAGCTCATCTATGCGGGGTTTGGAGTATTTGGCACAGCCGCGAACGCCACCTGGAGAAACAAAATCTGCTACGATCATTTGCACCGGCCCAGTGGTTTTGGTCTGCACGATGAACTTGCCATCAAACTTCAAAGCGCTGCCCAACAAGGCGGTGAGGGCCACTGATTCAGCCACCAATGCTGAAACTGATTCCGGATAATCATGGCGTGAGACTATATCGTCAATCACGGCGCCAAGGCGCACAATGCGGCCACGCACGCCAAGCGGCTTCACCGCAAATGGAATGACAACATCAGCCATTAGAGTTGCCCAAAACAGTTCATGAGAATTGCTTTTTGGGCGTGCAGCCGATTTTCGGCTTCGTCGAATACAACTGAATGCGGGCCATCCATAATCGCATCCGTCACCTCTTCGTTGCGGTGTGCAGGCAGGCAATGCATGAATAGTGCATCAGGTGCTGCTAACTTCATCAGAGCGGTATTCACTTGATAGGGCCGCAGCAAGTTGTGGCGGTTTTCATGGTCATCATCATGCATGGATAACCACGCATCGGTCACCACACAATCGGCATGGGTTGCGGCCATTTCAGGCGATGTCATCACTTCCACATCGGCTTTGTTTTGCGTGGCCCAATTCATAAATTCAATGTGCGGGCGCAGTGACTCTGGTGTGCCGATTTTAAGCGAACCACCCAAAACGCCCACAGCTTCTATCCACGATGCGCAAACATTATTGCCATCACCAATCCAAGCGATACGTTTGGATGCAATGTCACCTTTACGTTCTTCCAAAGTCAACACATCGGCCAGCACCTGTGTGGGGTGGGTGCGGTTGGTGAGACCGTTGATCACCGGAATAGTTGATGCTGCGGCAAATTCTTGGAGCGTGCCGTGCTCTTTAGCGCGCAACATCACGCAATCAACATATCGCGAAACGACGCGCGCTGTATCAGCGATGGATTCACCCCGGCCCAATTGCATTTCAGCACCAGACACAGTGAACACTTCACCGCCTAATTGCCTTATGGCCATTTCAAATGAAAAGCGCGTGCGCGTGGAGGGGCGTTCAAACACCAGCGCAATGGCTTTGCCTTTCAACGGCAAATCTTGATCAACAGTGCCTTTGGGCAAGTTGATACGGGCCTTCTTGCGTTTGGCGGCACCATTTAACATGGCCCGCAATTGCGGCTTGGTGAAGTCTTTCAAATCTAAAAAATGCGTCATGTTATTTCTTTTCTAAAGCGAGGCAGGCCGCTTCAAGTTTGTTTACAGCTTCGGTCACGTCGGCATCTGTAACAATGAGTGGAGGCAAGAGGCGCACAACATTGTCGCCAGCACCAATCACCAGAAGTTTCTCATCTAAGGCCGCATTTTGAAATGCGGTGTTGGGCACTTTGCATTTAATGCCCATCATCAAACCCGAGCCGCGGATTTCTTCAATCACTGCAGGGTGCTGATCTTTGAGGCGCTCGAGCTTTTGTTTCAGGTTGATGGATTGGCGCAGCACATTGTCGAGGAAGCCTTCTTCCAGCACTACATCTAACACAGCATTGCCAACTGCCGTTGCCAGTGGATTTCCGCCGAAAGTGGAACCGTGGGTTCCGGCTGTCATGCCAAGGGCCGCATTTTCGGTGGCCAAGCAAGCGCCCAGTGGAAAGCCGCCGCCAAGGCCTTTGGCTGCGGCCATAATATCAGGCGTAACTCCGGCCCATTCATGCGCGAAGAGTTTTCCGGTGCGGCCTACACCACATTGAATTTCGTCAAACACCAAAAGAATGCCGTGCTTGTCGCAAAGCTCGCGCAAATAGCGCAACTCTTGATGCGGCACGGGTCTGATGCCGCCTTCACCTTGTACGGGTTCAATTAAAATCGCCGCCGTCTGCGGGCCGATGGCGGCTTCCAGTGCTTGGCGGTCTGCAAAAGGCACTTGATCAAAGCCAGGAGCTTTGGGACCAAAGCCTTCGAGATATTTTTCTTGGCCACCTGCGGCAAGGGTTGCCGTGGTGCGGCCATGGAAGGCACCTTCAAAGGTGATTATATGAAAGCGTTCAGGATGGCCTTTGGCATAATGATATTTGCGTGCCATTTTAATGGCCAGTTCATTGGCCTCGGCACCTGAGTTACAAAAGAACACGGTGTCGGCAAAAGAACTTTCAATGAGGCGTGTTGCCAGTTTTTCTTGGCCGGGCATGGCGTAGATATTGGAGGTGTGCCAGATTTTTTGCGCTTGCTCGGTGAGGGCTTGAACCAAATGCGGATGGGCATGGCCGCAGGAGTTTACTGCGACGCCTGCGCCAAAATCCAAATACTCCACACCTTCAGGTGTATAAACGCGAGCACCTAGCCCACGCTCAAACGAAACCGCAGCGCGATTATATGTGGGCAGCACAGGTGCAATCATTTTGGCAACTCCAAAACTAAAAAGCGCCGATGGAGATCGGCGCGATTGTTAAAAACGCGATATAGTCAAGATGCGGCGCTAGGTCAACGTGGGCCTTATTCTGGTAGTGGGTCAGTCTGAAATCTAACCCTGTCGTAGTGGGTCAGACTGAATTTCTGCTGTTGCCCCCTGAGCAGACATGTACGATACAAAGCGAAACCGACGCGAATGACCCGGAGCGGACGTCGACAATCTTGGCTTTGAACAATCTCGACAGTGCGACAAGCTTCTGAAATGTCGAGAATCCAATTGGCCGAACCTCAAGACTCAAGACTTTGGCGGAATGCTTATACCCGATCCCATCTCGAACTCAGTCGTAAATCGCTTCAGCGCCAATGGTACTTCATCTTAAAACGTGAAAGAGTAGGTCGCTGCCAGGCCAGCTAAAGACATAAAGTACCTTCATCACGATACTCGACGACACAACCCAGCCGCTACGGAAATGGACTGCGGGTTTTGTCGTTTTGTGTTAGAATCCAAAATATCTTCAACCTCCTCATTGAGTGCAGTTCATTTGGGCCTTGACTGAATTGCCATCTATCACGCTAATGACTTAAATGACAAAAAAAATTGGGGGACTTGCAAATGGCAGAACCAGATCAAATCAACGCCATGCCTACCAAAAAGTTCTTCGTCGATATGTTTACGCGCGACATTCCGCTTGAGCAGGCGGTTTTGGATCTGGTTGACAACTGTATTGACGGTGCAAAAAGACTTAAAGCTCAAAGCAAAAAGCTAGATAGCTATAAATTAGATATCAAATTCGGAAAAGACGAGTTCAGCATAAAAGACAATTGTGGAGGTTTTGATCGCAAGACGGCTAGGGACTATGCGTTCCGATTTGGACGTCCATCGAACCACGAACCTGGCTCACACTCAATTGGGCAATTTGGTGTTGGCATGAAACGTGCGCTTTTTAAATTTGGCAGTCACTTTGCTGTTCGCTCCGCCACAACTAAAGATGAATGGGCAATTGATATCGACGTAACGAATTGGGTTACTAACGACGATTGGCATTTTCCTTGGACAAATTTTAAATCAAATACAATCTCTAAAAATGCGCCGGGCACTGAAGTAATTGTTACAAAACTTCGACCAGAAATAGCCGCTAAATTTGGGACAGAAAATTTTAACACCTTGATAGTTCAGTTGATCACGTCAAAACATAGGCAATTCATCTCTGATGGCCTCAAAATCGTAGTCAACGGAAAACATCTGACAGCAAAAAGCGTCTTACTGCTCATCAAAGACAGCTCTCTCCGTCCCGGAGTGGAAAATATTATATTCAAAGACACTGGAGAAAAAGAAGTCAAGGCGCGATTTATTGTTGGTGTAGGTCCTTCATCGCCAAGAGAAGCTGGTTGGTATGTAATAGGTAATGGAAGGGTTATTCTTGAGTCTGATCGACGTTCAGAAACTGGTTGGGGGGCAATTGAAGATGGCTCAGGAAAGGTTTCTGTCCCGGCGTTTCATAATCAATTTGCACGCTTCAGAGGGATAGTGATTTTTGATAGTGAGGATTCTTCAAGAATTCCTTGGAACACAATGAAGAATGATGTGGATAGAGACAATCCAATCTGGCGAAAATCACTAGCGCAAATGATAGAAATGATGCGGCCAGTTATTGACTTCCTAAACGATTTGGATGCCGATATTGATGAACACGGACAAGCACACAGTCCTATGTTAGTTGTGGTTGAGAAGGCACAGCAAGTAGCGCTGCAAACTCTTGAAAAAAGTGCATCTTTTAAGTCACCCAATAAAGACATGGTTGCGAAGTCTCCCAAGCTTGTAAAAATTCAATATTCCAGACCAACAAAAAGTGTTGAAATCCTCAAAAACGCACTGGGGTTGTCATCCGCGAGTGCTGTTGGTGAGAAGACTTTTGACTTAATATTAGCACGGTCTAAAGTTTGAAATGGCTCCCAGCTTTCAGCAAATAAATTATGCATTGAGACCAGCTAAGCACACTGAACGTCGCATGTTATGTGATGTTTTTCGACAAGCTTCCAACTTCGATAAACTTTCAAACTACACATACGTTGGATTTGGAGGAATAGAATTTAGTGACTTCATCATGTTTCATAGATCACTAGGCATAAAACATATGATTTCAATGGAACGAGCAAATCATGCTTTGCCGAGAGTCGAGAGCAATAAGCCATTTAATAACATAACTATTGTTGGTGATCCTTCGTCGAAAGCTCTGCCGAAATTCGCTTGGGATAAACCGCATATAATTTGGCTCGACTATGACGATCCTCTAACAGTAGATATGTTACTGGATGTGTCGACCATAACAGCGCGGGCAAAATCGGGTTCAATGTTGACGTTTAGTTTTCAGTGTTTTGAAGCCCGTGAAATCGGTTTGGCAAAGCAAACGGACCAAAAGCCAACGGCTCAAGACCCAGTTAAGCTTTTTACTTCGACATTCGGACGAGATCGAGTTCCAACAGAAACTGATGAACTGGACCTGCGTGGTTGGAAGTTCGGTGAACTCGGCCGTGTGATGATGTTAAACGAAATTGAAAGCCAGCTGGCAATTCGAAATTTAGGTTCGGACGAACAAAAAATAATGGAATATCGCGAAGTATGTTCTATCCGCTATAGCGACAACGCCAAAATGTTCACAGTTTGCGGGGTGTTTGTTTCGAGAGAAGACGAAAATAAATTTGTCAAATGCGAATTTGAAAGCCTTAATTTTCTACCAATAAAGGGAAATCGAATTGAAATTGAAGTACCCAAATTAACATTGAGAGAAATCAAGGCACTGGAGAAGCAGCTCCCGCTTCACACTGGAAAAACAATTGACTGCGGCGCGATACCGAAAAAAGATGCCAGCCAATTTGAACGCCTATATAGATACCTACCAAACTTTGCCGTTTTAGAAAACTGAACTAAAATATACTAAACAAAAGCCCCAACCTTCTTTGCTCTTTTTATATTGGACGCGATCAAGCACATAATAGCCTCCGATAGATATGGAGACACGCTGTTCCCGATCATTCGGAAACTGTGCCACTTCGTGGGGTGGAAAACGAACCAGTCAGGAAAGCCCTGCAACCTAGCTGCTTCCCGCACAGTGATGACCCGAGATTCCACTGGATGTATTGGCCGCACCGATTGATAGGAACCCTTATCGCTACCGGTGCCAGCTCTTAGAGTGCTACATAATTCCGACCATTCAAGTCGAGAAGCACGGCTCACGGGATCGGTTGCTCCCGGTTTGAGCGCAACATACCTTTTTTCCACCAGTTCAGAGTGAGTAGTGGGAAGAAACCCTGAGATTTTTCCGTTTTTCAGCTGCTTGATGGCCGCCGGGTATCCAAGCCCTGCGGGAGGTAGTTTTGCAGCTTTAATTGAGTACATCCCGTTGGCGGGGCTGTAATCGATCCAATCAAATTCCTTTTTATCGTCCCGCAAGTCTTTTGGACTAGGTAAATCGAAGATTGCGTCTTTTACGTTTGAGCGCATACGGTTTTTGGCAGCATCTATTTCTTCCAATTTAATTGGGCGCATTTTTTTTGGGTCAAAGCCCAAAATTAGAACTCTAGTCCGAAGAGTCGCGGCACCAAAATCAGCAGCGTTTACCTTTATTGGCCCCACGATCTCATATCGGTTGCCGAGTAGTGTAAGTGCTTTTTGCAACGTCTTGTAGGCGTCGCCAGACAGAATACCTGGTACGTTTTCCATGACGAAAAATGCTGGCTCAACTTCCATCACATGACGAAAAAAATGTGAAACCAATTTGTTACGAGGATCGTTCTTTTCTCTTCGTCCCATCACGCTGAAACCTTGACATGGAGGCCCTCCGATAATGCCAACGACATTCTCGGGAATAATTCTCGCAGCTAGATTTAAAGTGCTCAAATCTTCGTGAATCAACTTGGTTTTCGGGAAGTTTTTCGCAAATGCTGATGACAAGATCGGATCTATATCAATCGCAAGTGCCGTTTTAAACCCAGCTAAGTGGGCTC
The DNA here is from genome assembly GCA_031416755.1 of Hyphomicrobiales bacterium. Lineage (GTDB taxonomy): Bacteria > Pseudomonadota > Alphaproteobacteria > Rhizobiales > Aestuariivirgaceae > Aestuariivirga. The sequence continues at coordinate 22,028 of JANOUE010000017.1, read as the reverse complement.
CCAAACTAAATCCACCACACCCACAAAAGAGATCAATAATTTGAGGTTTGGCCAATTTAGTTCCATCCTGATGAGTTCTTTGTAGAGTTTCTTTAGACGCATTCGATCACTTTGTCGATCGTAAAGTTTGGCACCCCGATATCCGCTCCTGGCCCTAAGCTGCCACCTGCCTCGTGGAACTACTCGTCTGCTATTGAGGGGAGAGCGCTCAAAACAATGACAGTGATATGGCCGATACTAGAATTTCAAATTGACCCACTACCCTTATTCTGGCCTGTGACTGTTTGGCAATAGGCAAGAAGTTTTGTGCGTCCCACGGCTCAATCCACAGCTGAGTCAAAACACCGCATGGTTCCTTGATTCAAAGCACTGTTAAGTCTTTGTTAACCATGAATCTGGGGCGTTGGCGGCGTAAAATATGGGCATAACTTTGAGGCGATTCTTGAAAGTTTAGCGCTGCCCATAGTAGTCAAGAGTTAACGAGCTACGAAATGTAGTGAAAATTTCAAGTATGCGTCAGAGTTTTGGCGCGGGTTGTAGTGCAACCTGTGAGGCAAAGGGGATTCAAAGATGAGCGAATTAGCAGCAGCAGCCGAAAAGGCTCCATGGACCGAAGAGCGGGTCGAGCTTTTGAAAAAGCTTTGGGCCGATGGCCTGAGCGCCAGCCAGATTGCCGCGCGTTTGGCCTTGGGGGTCACGCGCAATGCGGTGATTGGAAAAGTGCACAGGCTTAATCTTTCTGGCCGCGCCACACAGCCACGCAATGCCGCACCAAGAACGGCGCGCAAAACGCCTCGTGAGCCTTCAGCACCGGGCCGTTCACCATCGCTGCCAACTGCGGGTGCAACTGCATTGAAACCTTATGCCCATGTAGCGCCCCGCCCTATGGCGCTGCCTGAACCAAAACCGTTGCGCTTGGTGGATTCCGCCAAGGATGGCCGCATTACAATTTTGCATCTCTCAGATAAAACCTGCAAATGGCCAATTGGCGATCCCAATAAGGAAGACTTCTGCTTCTGCGGCCATGGCCCAAGGGATGGTTCGCCTTATTGCGAATATCATGCACGCATGGCCTATCAGCCCCCGCAGAGCCGGATGCGCCGCACCGGGTGAGGATTCATGCCGCCACGCGAAATGGTTTTACTTTAATCTTGCTTTGATGTTCGCGCGCTTGAGCCAATTCATGCTCGGTTTGCATCCGGCATAACGCATCAGCTTTCAATCCAAAAGCTTTCTCGAAGCGAATGGCCATGTCTGCTGAGAGGCTAACTCTGCCATTTAACAATCCGCTCACCGCTTGGCGCGAAACTCCGAAATGTTTTGCGAGGTCAGTAATGCTTAGATTCTTTGGTTCAACAATTTCCTCGCGCAACCAAATGCCGGGGTGAACTGCGAAGAACGGTGAAAGTTTTATGGTCATTAGTGATAATCCTCTAAATCACGATCGATGAAATGCGTTTGCGGAGTTGACCTTAAAAGTCATCCGCCAATTCAATTTATATGAGTGTTAATTTTTGTATTGTCAAGCGTAAGCTTACAGAGCACAATCGATTCTATACTTTCATCGGTCACCCTTGCAATACAACTCATTCCAGCAAAAAAGGGCTTCGACGCAATTGTCGAAGCCCTTCGCTCACTGTCGCAGATTTAACTTTACATCACGGTCACTTCAGCGCCGCGCTTTACGAACTTGTAAAGCTCAGTCACATCTTCATTGTGCATGCGGATGCAGCCTGATGATGCCGCTTTGCCGATGGACTTTGGTTCATTGGTGCCGTGGATGCGGTAAATTGTTGAGCCTAAATAAAGAGCGCGGGCACCAAGTGGATTCTTTGGGCCACCAGCCATGAAGCTTGGCAAATCTGGGCGGCGTTGCAACATTTGTGTTGGTGGGCGCCAATCTGGCCACTGGGTTTTGGCTGTCACTTTGTTAACACCCTTCCATTCAAAACCCTTTTTAGCGGTGGCCACGCGGTACATGACAGCGCGGTCCATGCCCAACACATAAAACAATTGGTTGGTTTTGGTGTTGACGATGATGGAGCCTGGTTTCTTGTCGGTTACATAAACAATAGTTTTGCCACGCTTGAAGCTGGATTGTTCTGTGTCAATTTGGGCGGTTGGCGGGGCTGAGGCTGGTACGATAACGATGCCAGCGAAGGGCACCTTTTCAGCGGCTATGGCTGAAGATGAAATGAGGCCTGCGAGAATGATGGATGCGGCGGCGGCGGATTTGAAAAAGCGGTTCATAATTTTGTTCCCTCTCGAAAAAGGCGCTTTTGACTTTTCTAAGAAAAATCAAAACGCTCTAAAAGCATTTGATGGTGCCTTTCTAGGAGAACCCCTCTGAACCAAATCTGAGGCATTCGTTTATCTGGCGTTCATTTTTTCAAATTGTTTACATTCCAGAAAATGGTTGGGCCAATCTTGCCCAAATGGATTTAAATTTCGCTGGAACATCAAATGAAATCAAGCAGATGCAGGTTTCGTCAGAATCCACAATAGGTTGATGTTCAACATCTTCAGCCAAATCAGCAAGGTCGCCTCGGCTAAATTTTCCAAATTTATCGCTGTAGGAGCCTTTCAAAACCAACGTTAATTCCTCGCCGCCATGGCCGTGATCGGGCATGGCGCGGCCTTTTTCTAAGGCTAGCAATTTCAATCTGGCTTTAGAACCTTTGGGCAGCGGCACATCATAAATAGCAACGCCGGGCAATTTTCGGTGCCATTTAATTTGGTCTAGAGAAGTTACTCCCAATGCCCTAACCAAAACATCTGGTAACTCATCTGATTTTGGAGGCGAATTAGATTTTTGTGCTGGTGCTACTGGCAAACTTTCCAGACTGGCCAATGTCGCTTCGCGCAAAGATTGAGACACGGCAACTGGTGCAGAATCGGCCAAGATCCCGCCACCAATGGCTTCGGCCTCATGCAAAGCCCTGCGGCATTGCGGGCACATCGCCATATGGGCACTTGTGACAATGCCGTGAGCATGCGCCAAGGTGCCTGCGGCAAAGCCTAATAGTGTGGCGTCATCTAAATGATGAGCAATTGTCACGTCACCGTCTCCAGCAATTTGCGCATGCGCTGGTAACCCAAGCGCATACGAGATTTAACCGTGCCCAAAGGAATGTTCAGTCTGAGGGCTATTTCACTTTGTGGTACGTTTTCCACGAAAGAAAGGATCAGTAACTCGCGTTGCTCAACTGGAATTTGCGCCAGAGCTTGGGTTACATAGTTATCTTCTTGTGAACGACCAAGATTTTCTTCAGCACCTGACCTCTCATCTCTTGCATCAAAATCCTCCAAATCGGTATAGAGTTGCGACTTTTCACGGCGCAGACGATCAATGCCAAAATTCCGCGCAATGGTGAATATCCAGGTGGAGACTGATCCACGGTCTGTGGAAAATAGTGCCGCTTTGGTCCAAACCGCAATCATGGCCTCTTGCACCAAATCTTCGGCTTGCTCAGAATTACAACCCTTACGAATCATGAAACTTTTCACGCGCGGGGCAAAATGGTCGAATAACTGAGCAAAGGCCACGCGGTCTCGTGACTGTGCAACGCGGTGCAAAAGTACAGCGTAAATATCATTGCGCTGGCCGCGGCTGCGAGGGTCAGTCATGTTTGCTATCGGTATCAGCATATGGCTTTATTTTTTGCACCCAATGCCTCTTATACGGTTCAGATTAAAATGTGGATCATTGCAGCTTGCGCTCAATTTTTTCTTTGAACTCTTTGGTGAAAACCTGCTTCTTACCCTCATAGGCTTCAATTTTGCCCCACACAATCCAGTGGGTTTTAGTGGCAGTTAAGCGGCCGTAAGTTTCGGTGCGGGCCTCCCATGTGCCCCGTTTCCTGCCTTCAGTCCAATGGGTTTCCATTTTTGCTGATAAGGGATCATCTGGCATGATTGAGTAATTCTCGCGGCCTGCGCTCCAGATGATCATGCCGTGGGGTTTGATTTCCTGCATTCCAAAATCATCGATGATGGCCAGTTTGGTTTCACCGGTTTTTGGGTCCACCGTCACTTCACGTTTGTTGGAAGATTTTTTGATTTGTTTTTGATCAACAGGCTTTGCTGCTGCAGCTGGCGCAAATTTCACTGGCTTTTCAAGATCCACTTTTTTGCGAATGGGCAAATGCAATTCTGATTTTGCAGTGTGTACAGTGAGCGCCACAGGTTCGGGGGCAGGCCACATCATCGGGAAATATGAAGTGGAAATAGACACGCGCAGTTTGTGGCCCTTCGGCACGCGCCAAGCGATATCATCCATTTTGATTTTAACCGTGTAGCGTTTGCCAGGCTCTAACGGTATTGGGTACTCGCGGCTATCGCGCATACAGAGGTTCTGCAAATGATAGGTGATGCGGGAAACTTCACCTGAGGGCCACACATCATTCAAGCGAACGGCCACATGCGCCACTGGCTTATCGACGGAGAATTCCATGTTGATAGTTGGCTGGCCTACAATATCAATATCATCAACCAAAGGTGGGCTGTCAAAAGTCACGGACTGGGCATCGTCCTTGGCTTGGTCGCCCGGGAACTCTGGGCCCAACCAAATGATGCAATATTCGCCACCATCAAAACCAGTGTTTTGTTTTGAGGTGATGGTGAAAGATTTGTCGTCAGTGGCAGCAGCAATGCCTTTGGAACTTAGTGCCCATGTTTTGGTTTCGGTGTTGCCAAAGCCCCAATAGCTATCGCCAATCCAGCGGCCTTTAATGTGTTCTGGGAATTTTTTGGGCTTATAGGCATCCATCACATAGACGCGGTAATCTTGCTCTTCATGCACCTTGGTGTTGATGTCTTTCAAATAATGGTCCCACCAGCGCAACATTTCTTGCAGGAAGCCGATTTTGGGTTCAGGCACTGCAAAATGCGGATATTTATGGACCCATGGCCCGATGATGGCTTTGCGCGGGCAGCGCAGCCCGCGCATCAGGCGCGGCACGGCATTTGAATAAGCATCGTTCCAAGCGCCCACCACCAAAGTTGCTGCGGTGATGTTGCTAAAATTCTCACACACCGAGCCATGTTTCCAATAGGCATCGCGGTGCGGGTGCTGCAACCATGGGATGAGCAAGAAGGGTTGATTCTGCAAGCGCTCCATCCACATCTTGCGCCATTTATTGCCGACGATTTTAGGATCAGGTGGGCGCGACGAATAGGCCAGCATGGTGGCTGCCCAGCCCAAGTTTTCATTCAGCAGCGTGCCGCCTTTGTAATGAATATCATCTTCATAGCGATCATCAGTGGAGCAAATAGTGACAATGGCTTTGAGGGCTGGTGGTTGCCTTGCTGCCACTTGCAGCGCGTTAAAACCACCCCAGGAAATGCCAAACATGCCCACTTTTCCGGAACACCATTTTTGTTTGGCAAGCCAGGCAATCACTTCCAGCGCGTCGTCTTGTTCTTGCTTGGTGTATTCATCTTTCAATAAGCCATCGCTATCACCTGTCCCGCGCATGTCGACGCGAATGCTCGCATAGCCGTGGCCTGCGAGATAGGGATGGGTGAGCGCATCACGCACATGGGTGCCATCACGTTTGAAATACGGTATGTATTCGAGCAGCGCTGGTACTGGATTTTTTTCAGCATCGACCGGCAAAAACATGCGCGCTGCCAGCTTTACGCCATCGGACATCGGAATCCAAAAATTCTCAACTTCTTTGGTTTTGCGTGGAAACTTGGTGACGGTCTTAATGGCCATGATGTGCTCTTTATTAATAGTGAGTTTTGGCAGAGTAGAAACTCCCCTCCTTAACCGTCACCCCCGCGAAAGTGTTGTGTCCCGCGGGAATGACGGTAAAGGAGGCGGGAAGTTACTATCGCCAAGGAAACCCTAACCGCACTATGCAGCAAAACCCTTGATGGCTGCAATGATTGCTTGAAAGGATGCTGCGGCAGGTTGGCTCATGTGGCGGGCGCGCAAATAAGCGTGGACCAGTAACGGTTCTTCGCGCATTGTTGCATTGCCTCCGGCAGCAATTAGTTTTGCTGCATAGTTGGTTGAATCATCGTGGATGGGGTCATGGCCTGCTGCCACCAAAAATGCTGGTGGCAAATTGCTGAAATTGGTTTCGCGCAAGGGCTCGGCATATTTGTGGCCAGCGCCTTGATAAAGGTCGCGGTAGTAAATCACATCGGTTGCCGTAAGGCCCGGCGCAGTGGCCTCGGTGATGTATGAGCCTTTGCTCATATCGCCGCCCAGTCCGGCATAGATTAGAACTTGGCCGGTTATTTTTGGTCCATTTATATCCCGCGTTTTTAAACACAAAGCTGCTGCGAGATTTCCACCCGCACTGTCGCCAGCAATGATGCAAGGCCCAATATGGTTGAGCACTGCAAAGCAATCATCAAAGGCTGCGGGGAAAGGATGTTCAGGGGCCAAGCGATAATCAACGGCGGTCACTTCGACCTGGGCGCCATCAGCCAATTCCGCACAAATATCATCATGGCTTTCAAGCCCGCCCAGAACAAAGCCACCACCATGAAGATAGAGCAGTTTTGCGGATGGTGATTTTGGCGTGTAACGGCGGCAGGGAATTTCACCGACTTTAAAATCTGTTGCGGTGACTGTGGCTGGCTGCGGCTTCCTGAAATGTGCGCAATATTTATTATAGAACGCGCGCTGCTCAGCAAAAGTGAAAGTCACCGCATCGGCCGGATAAAAATTATCGCCCGCGATCAGAAATTCCCGAATGCCAGGGTCTTGGAGCTGGGCGTATTTTTCGGTCAAACTGCTACACTCAACGCTGCATTTCTAATCGCCTTGATATTCGCTGCATAATCAGCGCCTTTGAAAATGCTGGAGCCAGCTACCAACACATTGGCTCCAGCTTTAACGATGGCGCTTGCATTGTCAGCCGTCACACCACCATCAACCTCGATATCAATGTTGCGGCCCGCCACCAGTGCGCGTGTTTGGCGGAGTTTTTCGAGCATGGCCGGGATGAAGCTTTGCCCGCCGAAGCCGGGGTTCACGGTCATAATCAAAATGAGATCGAGGCGGTCGATCACATGTTCTAAAACTGCAACTGGCGTTGCCGGATTTAAGGCCACACCCACTTTTTTGCCTAAACTTCTGATGGCTTGCAAAGAACGATCCAAATGTGGCCCAGCTTCGGCATGGACCGTAATGAGATCAGCACCAGAGGCTGCAAATTGTGCGAGGTAAGGATCAGCCGGAGATATCATCAAATGCACATCGAAGAGTTTCGATGTGACTTTACGGATCGACTGCATCACGGGTGCACCAAAGGTGATGTTGGGCACAAAATGGCCATCCATCACATCGATGTGAATCCAATCAGCACCAGCTTTATCGGCGGCTGACACCTCAGCACCAAGTTTGGAAAAATCGGCAGCGAGGATGGAAGGGGAAATGAGAAGAGGGCGGTGTTTCATTTTTATTTTCGTCATGCCCGCGCAGGCGGGCATCTCCGTTCAGAAAGGGCAACACAGATTCCCGCCTTCGCGGGAATGACGGTTTTAGGGGAAGTGCTCCCCAAAAGCAAAGAGGCCCGCCAAAGCGAGCCTCTTTGTTGCGATGCTAAATAATCAGAGCAATTTGCCCATCGCAACGGCGGTGTCGCCCATGCGGTTTGAGAAGCCCCATTCGTTGTCATACCATGTCAGAATGCGAACCAAGGTGCCTTCAACAACCTTGGTTTGGTCCATGTGGAATGTTGAAGAATGTGGATCATGGTTGAAGTCGATCGACACGTTTGGCGCCAGTGTATAGCCCAAGATGCCCTTCAAATAGCCATCAGCAGCAGCTTTGATTGCAGCGTTGATTTCTTCAATGGTTGTGGCGCGTTTTGCAACGAATTTGAAATCTACCACTGACACATTAGGCACTGGCACGCGAATAGAAGTTCCGTCCAATTTGCCTTTCAATTCAGGAATTACCAAGCCTATGGCTTTTGCTGCACCAGTTGATGTTGGGATCATGGACATGGCAGCAGCACGGCCACGATAGAGATCCTTGTGCATCGTATCCAAAGTTGGCTGGTCACCAGTATAAGCATGAATGGTGGTCATGAAGCCGTGGTCAATGCCAACGGCTTTGTGCAACACGCTGACCACGGGGGCCAAGCAGTTGGTGGTGCAAGATGCGTTTGAGACGACAATGTGATCGGCTTTCAGGTCTTGATGGTTCACACCGTAAACCACAGTCATATCAGAGTTGTCGCAAGGGGCAGAAACCAACACGCGTTTTGCGCCTGCTGTCAAATGCGCCGATGCTTTATCCTTCGTTGTGAAAATGCCGGTGCATTCCAAAGCAATATCAACGCCCAAATCTTTCCAAGGCAGGTTTGCTGGGTCGCGGTGGGCGGTTACTTTGAACTTATCAGTGCCGATGCTGATTGAATCGCCATCCACCTTCACTTCATGGGGAAACCGGCCATGAACTGAGTCAAAGCGCAACAAATGAGCATTGGTTTCAACCGGACCCAAATCATTGATGCCGACGATATCAATATCTTTGCGGCCTGATTCATAAATGGCGCGCACAACGTTGCGACCGATGCGGCCGAAGCCGTTAATTGCTACTCTTACTTTAGCCATGGGGATCTCCTCGTTGATGACTTTCGATTTCGCATGGGCTTATAACGGATTTACTGCAATGCGAAAGTCAAAAATGAGGGGCGTACATCAAAACTTTAAATCGGGTGCGATATTGCGCTACTAGTTGATTTTTTGAAAGTCTCACTTAAAGTAGTCCAATGAGCGACCATGAACTTAGATTTGTCTTAAATAATGAACTGCATGGGCGCCCCGGGTTGCCCGTGAAAGCGCCAGCGCGTGTGACCCATCTGGCCTATACCTTGTCGCCAACAGATGCTGACCCACTGGTGCATGTGTCGCAACTATTGCAAAAGTTTGAAAAACCAGCTCCTGAGGCCGGTGCTGTTCACCATTCCTGCCAGATTGCCAATGGGCTTTTCAAGTTTGAACGCCACGGCGAGTTTTACCGGGTAAGTGTCACGGTTGAAGGCAAGCAGGCAGGTAGCGAAGCGATTTCAAATTTGCCGACCGATTGGGTGGCTAGCCTTCCTGGTAAAAGACTGGTGGCCATTCATACCCATATTTTAAGCCAAGCCAACAAAGCGCTAGGCGAGGCGGATCTTCAAGATTATTTTGGCACTGATGAACTGGCGTGCTCGGCAGTGAACCAGGGCCAAGCCATAGTGTGGACCGATTTTCGCATTGCCGCTGATGGTTATAGCCGGATGATTGTGCATGATAAGGGCCTGTCACCAATGCGGCTCGGCCGATTAATCCGTCGCCTGCATGAACTTGAAACTTATCGCATGATGGCTTTACTGGCTTTGCCGCTGGCGCGGCAATTGCAGCAGCGCTTGGGGCCGTTGGAAAATTCATTGTCGTCGACAATCTCCGATATGCTTTCAGCCAAGGGTGCTGAAGAAGACGGAAAATTGCTGGCAGACCTCAGCACCATCGCGCATGATGTGGAGGAGCTTTCCAATCGCTCAAGTTATCGCTTTGCGGCGGCGCGGGCTTATGGAACCTTGGTCGCTAAACGCATCGCCGAATTGGGCGAAGAGCGCGTGATGAGTTACCAGCGGCTTGGCGTGTTTTTAGACCGACGGTTCAGCCCAGCCATGGCAACCTGCGTTGCCGTTGCCGACCGCATTGCAAGCCTTGCTGAACGCAGTGAAAGAGCGAGCAATTTGTTGCGTACGCGCGTTGATGTTGTCCTCGAAGATCAGAACCAGCAATTGCTGCGCTCACTGGAAACTAGCTCGCGGCGGCAATTGTCCTTGCAGCAAACCGTTGAAGGTTTATCAGTCGTGGCGATCAGCTATTATGCCATCAGCATTTTTGCCAAGGTCGTGGAAGAGAGTGGTCATTACGTTCCATGGATGAATGGCGAGCTGGTGAAACTCGCCTCCATTCCGATTATTCTCATAGGCGTGTGGGTGAGCCTTTGGCGCTTGCGCAAGCGCTTCTACTAGGGCTTGATCCACTTGCCATTCTTGGCGGATGATTTTACGCAAGCTTCGATAAAGGCCATGCCGCGCACGCCGTCTTCAATACCGGGGAAATCAACATCCTTGTCTGGTTTTTTACTGGCGCGTTTGGCTGCAATGGCCCGCGCCACTTCAGTGTAAATGGTAGCAAAGCCTTCAAGATAACCTTCTGGGTGACCAGAAGGCACGCGCGTGACACGCGCTGCTGCCGAGCCTGAGCCAGCACCGCCACGGGTGATCAGGCGTTTTGCTTCACCAAACGGTGTGTACCATAAATAATTTGGATCAGCTTGGGTCCATTCCAAACCGCCCTTGGTGCCGTAAATGCGCAGCTTCAACCCATTCTCGTGGCCGGGGGCCACTTGGCTGGCCCAGATATGACCCTTGGCTCCACCCTTGAAGCGCAGCATGGCAGAAACATTATCATCAAGCTTACGGCCCTTCACAAATGATGTGAGATCGGCGGACACTTCGCTGAGTGTTAAGCCAGAAACATAGGTGGCCAATTGATAGGTGTGGGTGCCAATATCACCAACACAGCCGCCAGCACCAGAGCGCTTGGGATCCGTGCGCCATGCGGCTTGCTTCTGGCCCGATTTTTCCAAATCAGTGGTCAACCAATCTTGCGGATATTCGCCTTGCACCAAGCGAATCTCACCAAGCTCACCAGCGGCCACCATGGCCTTGGCTTGGCGGATCATGGGGTAGCCTGAATAATTATGGGTGAGCGCGAAAATGACGTTTTTGTTCTTGGCGAGAAGTTTTTCGAGTGCTAGCGCTTCTTTGAGATTGAGCGACAGGGGCTTATCGCAGATCACATGAATGCCTGCTTCGATGAAAGCTTTGGCAGCTGGGAAATGCATGTGATTTGGCGTGACGATCGAAACCACCTCAATGCCATCAGCCCGTTTGGCTTCGGCCTTGGCCATGGTTTTGAAATCAGGATAGCTGCGATCTTCGGCCAGACCGAGTTCAGCTCCTGAGGCTTTGGCGCGGGCGGGATCAGACGAAAGTGCGCCTGCTACAAATTCATATTTATCGTCAATGCGGGCTGCAATACGGTGCACGGCACCAATGAATGCGCCCTGCCCACCCCCCACCATGCCATAGCGAATGCGGCCGGGGTTTTTTGAAGTTGTGCTGCCTGTGATTGCCATTTTTAAATTCCTAACATGCGCTTAATCTGTGCAGAGTTATCAGCCCCACCCCCAGCAAAATCATCAAAGGCTTTGCCGGTGGTTTGGATCAGATGTGATGCAATAAACGGCGCACCTTCAGCAGCCCCTTGATCAGATGATTTCAAGCAGCATTCCCATTCCAACACGGCCCAAGAATTATAATCATATTGGGCAAGCTTGGAGAAGATGGCGCTGAAATCGACTTGACCATCGCCCAATGAGCGAAAGCGGCCGGCGCGTTTCACCCAAGGTTGGAAACCGGAATATACGCCTTGCCTGCCGGTTGGGTTAAACTCCGCGTCTTTCACGTGGAAGGCGCAGATGCGTTCGTGATAAATGTCGATGAAGTCTAAGTAATCAAGTTGCTGCAACACAAAATGCGATGGGTCATAATTGATCTGGCAGCGCTTGTGGCCTTTGAGGCGTTCCAAAAACATCTCGAACGTAATGCCGTCCATCACATCTTCGCCGGGGTGAATTTCAAAGCCCACATCAACGCCGTTTTCGTCCATCACGTCGAGCAGTGGCTTCCAGCGTTTGGCCAGCTCGTCAAAGCCCGCTTCAATCATGCCAGCTGGGCGCGGTGGCCAAGAATACAAAAAAGGCCAGCACAATGCGCCTGTGAAAGTCACATGCGACGTGAGGCCCAAATGCTTGGAAGCCTTCGCTGCCATTTTCACTTGCTCACTGGCCCAAGCTTGGCGGGCTTTTGGATTGCCCTGCACTTGCTTTGGTGCAAAGGCATCAAAGGCTTCATCGTAGACTGGATTTACGGCAACAAGCTGGCCTTGCAAATGGCTTGAAAGTTCTGTGATCTCAATCCCGTGTTTTCTGGCAGTGCCTTTGAGTTCATCGCAATAGGTTTTGGATTCAGAGGCCTTTTTCAAATCCATCATGCGACCATCCCAGGTTGGAACTTGCACGCCTTTATATCCTAAGGAAGCCGCCCATTTGCATATCGAGTCAAATGAATTGAACGGTGCCGCATCACCTGCGAATTGTGCCAGAAATAGCGCTGGGCCTTTAATGTTTCCTGCCATGATTTGTTCTCCTAATTAGACGTTGTTGAGCAGCCCTTCGATAAATTCTTGGCGGCCAGAAACGGGTTGAGGTTCTATGCCTTCTTTATGCACACGCGCGGCGATGCCATCAAGGGTGGCAGTTTTTTCGAGCATGGCAGCGTTTTGCGGGCTTGACCATTTGGCATAGCGCTTATCAACTACGGCTGCCACTTTGCCGTCAGTTATTATTTTAGCAGCATTCAACAGCCCGCGCGCACAGGCATCCATAGACGTGACATGGCCATGCAGCAGATCATCTGGGTCAATCGATTGTCTGCGAATTTTTGCGTCGAAATTCATGCCGCCGGTGGTGAAGCCGCCAGCCTTGATCACTTCCAACATCATCAAGGTAAGCTCAGGAACATTCATCGCAAACTGGTCGGTATCCCAGCCCACTTGATAGCCACCACGGTTCAAATCCAACGAACCAAAAATGCCAAGCGATGAGGCGAGAGCAATTTCATGTTCAAATGTATGGCCAGCCAGAATAGCGTGGTTTTGTTCGATGTTCATTTTCACATCATTTTCCAAGCCATAAGATTTAAGCAAGCCATAGATGGAGGCCACATCATAATCATATTGATGGGTCGATGGTTCCTTGGGCTTTGGCTCAATCAAAATTGGGCCCTTGAAGCCAATTTTATGTTTGTAATCCACAACCAAAGACAAAAAGCGGCCAGCTTGCTTGAGCTCTTGTCCGATCTTGGTATTGACGAGGGATTCATAGCCTTCGCGGCCGCCCCACATCACATAGTTTTCACCACCCAGATCATGGGTCACATCCAACGCATGTTTCACTTGGGCTGCGCAATAAGCAAACACATCAGGATCAGGGTTGGTTGCGGCACCCGCCATAAAGCGGCGGTTGGAGAACATATTGGCGGTTCCCCAGAGCAGCTTTTTGTTGTCAGTGGCCATTTTCTTTTCGAGAATTTTGGCAATCGCCGTCACATTCGCGTTGAACTCTTTCAGCGAGTTGCCTTCTGGGGCAATATCAAGATCGTGGAAGGTGAAATAATCAATATCGAGCAGGCGCAGCGTTTCAAACAGAATTTCAGTTTTGGTTTCTGCTGCGGCTACCGGGTCAGTATTATGGTGCCACGGGCGATTAAAAGTTTCGCCACCAAAGGGATCACCACCGGGCCAACATAATGTGTGCCAATAACACACCGCAAAGCGCAAATGCTCACGCATGGTTTTACCGAGAAGTTTTTGATCGGGGTTATACCAGCGATAAGCAAGATCATTGGAGGTGTTTGGACCTTCATATTTAATCGGTTCCGAAATCGAATAAAATTTAGCCATGTTAGATTCCTTTAATCGCTGGATAGATTTTTGTGTACCGAAGATATGCGGCCTCGTAAGCGGCCTTAGCTTTGACATCAGGCAAAATGGTTTTGGCAATTTTTGGTTTGGTGCAAACGCTGGCAAAGGAGGCGCCCGTTGCCGCCATTAGCCCCATGCGGGCTGCGCCGAAAGCGCCGCCCACTTCGCCAGCAGCTGGCAAATCAACGGGCACACCTAAAACAGTAGCAATGATTTTGAGCCAGAGCTCTGACTTAGTGCCGCCACCCACGGCCATCACGCGCTGCACTTTTGTGCCTGCGTCTTTCAATGCTTCCAGTGAATCGCGGAAGGCAAAAGCTACGCCATCTAAAACGGCATGAGTCAAAACCTTTGGATCTGTGTCATGGCCTACGCCTAGAATCGCGCCGCGAATTTGCGCATCACCCACCGGGGTGCGCTCACCTGAAAGATAAGGCAGGAACAAGGCTTCCGAAGGGCCTTCCAGTTTAGAACCTAGTGCTTTTGTGAGTTCTGGGGCCGGGTTTTTTAAAACGCCTGCCAACCATTCCAGACTATCAGTTGCAGATAGAATAACGCCCATCTGGTGCCATTTGCCTTGGGCCGCATGGCAGAAGGCATGAACGGCTTTGCCGGCATTGGGGCTGTAACGATCATTGGAGACAAACATAACGCCCGACGTTCCAATTGAAATGAAAGCATCGCCATCTTTAACTGCGCCAATACCGATGGCAGAAGCGGCATTGTCGCCACCGCCACCAGCCACTACTGGCTTTAATGCCATGCCCCAAGCTTTGGCGACAGCCGCTGAAAGCTTTCCAGTTGCATCGGTGCCTTCGTAGAGTTTGGGCATTTGATCTGCCCGCATGTGGCTGGCCTTCAACATCGCCTCAGACCACTCGCGCTTTTTAACATCCAGCCAATACGTGCCAGCGCTGTCAGACATGTCAGAGGCATAATCGCCGGTCATGCGAAAGCGCAGATAGTCTTTGGGTAGTAAAACTTTGGCGACCTTGCCAAAAATCTTAGGCTCATGTTTTTTGACCCAGAGCAATTTAGGTGCCGTAAAGCCCGCCAGCGGAATGTTGCCGGTGATCTCCATCGCGCGTGGTTCGGCGGTTAGAATATCTTTGCATTCTGCAAAGCTGCGCGCATCATTCCATAAAATGCAAGGGCGCAGCACTTTTCCGGCAGCATCCAACAAGGTTGCGCCATGTTGTTGGCCCGAAAGACCAATGCCAGCAACTTGGGCCACAGCTTTGGGCTTTAATTTGCGCAATTGCTGCACAACGGCATTGGTGGCTTTCCACCAGTGTTCTGGGTTTTGCTCAGACCAACCATGGTGCGGGCGAGAGACTTTCAAAGGAGAGGTCGCCATGGCGATGATTTTTTGCTTCCCATCAATCAAAACGCCTTTGACGGAAGATGTGCCGAAATCCAGTCCGAGATACATGGGATGCCTCAATTGTCTGATAATATAATGGCAGCATTTTTTTGATCCGCCAAGATGGTTGCCAGCGAAATTCCCACCTTATTTTGAGCGCCGAACAAAATTAATCTCAAGCTTCAAGCGCTGCTTTAATTATGTGGTGGGCGATTGCATATGGGTGCGAGGCTGTGAAACCTTCGGGGTGTGTTCCAGTTAGCATTGACTGCACTTCAGATCGCTCAAACCACCGAGCAGTTTCAAGCTCAAGGGGATCAACCACAATCTCCGTCGATAGCGCCTCGCCCAACAGACCAATCATCAGGCTTGAGGGAAAGGGCCAAGGTTGGCTGGTGACGTAAGTAACTTTGCCCACTTTGATGCCAGCTTCTTCGGCAACTTCGCGGCGCATAGCAGTTCCAATGGTTTCGCCGGGCTCCATAAAACCAGCCAGTGCTGAAAACATGCCCGGTGCCCAGGCCGCTTGGCGGCCAAGGAGAAGATGATCGCCATTGCGCACCACCATGATCACCACGGGATCGGTTCTTGGAAAGTGATCGGCGCCACAGGCCTCACAGTGGCGGCGGTAACCCGCATCGGCCATTTGCGATGCTGAACCGCATTTTGCACAGAAGCGGTGACTTTCGTGCCAGTGCAGAATGCTGCGAGCCTGGGCGAGGATTGAGATTTCGGCCTGTGAAAGACTGGCCTCGATCATTAGAGTGCGCAATGGCTTGAAATCTTCATTTGCGGCAACTGTTCGGGCGAACCATGCTACTTGATTTGGGTCTTCACCGAGGTAAATTGCTTCGCGCTCTGGTTGGTCATTGCTGGTGAAGAGTTTTCCGCCTTCCACACGCACGGTATCGCCTGCCAATTGCAAAACATTGCTGGTTGCAGCATGTCGCCGCGCCTGAATAAAATCAGCTTTTGCGCGATTATTGGCATTTCGGTCGAGTGGCGAAGAAACGAAGGCTAAATCTAACATCAATAAAAGTCCCTAAACTCACGGTGCTTTTTGCATTACACAAAAAACATCAGAGACTTAACCTAATATTTACCAAGAAAGTTAACTTTCAGACATTGAGATGAGTTGAGCAGTGCTGATTTGCAGTGCTTCGAAGGGTTTGGAGAGTTAATTTATGAAGCCAGGAATTCCTTGGAGCGTTAAGGGCGTTGAGCCTGAATTGCGCGAAGTGGCCAAAACCGCAGCGCGCCGGTCTGGCATGACGCTGGGTGAGTGGCTGAATTCTGCTATTAACGAACAAGCCGACGAAAAAGCTCCGGTTGCCGCACCGCTAAAAGCAACGCGCAGCCGGATTTCATCGCACCCGATGGAGCGGGCTGCAACGCGGCTCGAAGATATTGCTGAACAACTTTCAATTTTAGCGCGGCGCGAAAGTGATACACGCCAACATGTGCCGCCTGCTGCTGCCGAAGATAGTTTTGCGTTTTCCAAAGTGATCAACCGGGTGGAAAGCAATGAGCGCCAGACTATTGAGGCGTTTTCTGCGGTTAATGAGCGCCTTGCCACACTGAGCCGTCAAATCACCCAAACTGCAAAGCCTGCACGTGCCGAGGAAGGTGCTGGCTTTCAGACATTGGAAAAAGCGGTTCGCAATATTGTTGATCATCTGGAAGTTAGCGACAAGCGCACTCGTGACAATTTAAAATCCCTGCAAGACCGCATGAGCGAAATGGCCGCAAAGGCCGGCGGTTCAAACCAAGATCAAGTGTTGCGCCAAGCTCCTGCATTCTCGCAACTTGAAAATCGTTTGAGTGAACTGGCGCGTCGCGTTGAAGTTAGCCAACAACAGCAAACTCCAAATGAATTGCCAGACTTGTTGCGCCGCGAGCTTGATGGCCTTGCTGGCCGCATTGAAACCGTGCGTGATGCCGCCGAGGGCTTGGCTGCTAAAGCGCAAACCCAAGCTGTGCAGGCCAGTCAAGAGGAGCTGCGGGTTATTGAGCAACGCATTCTCGGTTTGCTGCGCGAGGCGCAAACATCATTTGCCACAAGCTCTACCAATCCTGCTGAAATTCAACGTTTCCGCTCGGAGATTGATCGCTTAAATTCTCGCATTGATGAAGCCAGTCAAAGTGCTGCGTCAAACCGTGATGTAACGGCCCTTCGTTCAGCTGTTGAACAGCTTTCAACCCGCATGGCCCAAGGGCCTGACATGCGGCCCATTGCCGATATGGACCGGCGTATTCTCGAAATATCCCAACGCTTGGAGCAATCGCACTCTGCGGCGCGCGACATGCCGCAACTTGATGAACTTGAGCGGCGCATGGTGGAACTTGATCACCGCCTCAATGATGCCATTCGCTTGCAGGGTGACGGCACAGCGCGCATTGAACTTGAGCAAAAACTTGAAGAAGTGAATGAGCGCTTGGGCCGGACCGAGCATCAGCTCACTCATTTGCAAACCATCGAGAAGGCCATTGGCCAACTCTATGACAGCATGGAACAAAGCCGCAATTGGACCAAGGAAGTGGCTGAAGATGCTGCCAATCGCATGGGCCAGCACATCATGAGCCAGCAACAAGGCCCGGTTAGTCTGGCAGGATCGCCCGAAATGATGGCCTTAGAGCAAGGACTTCATGCGGTGCGTGAAGCGTCTCAAACGGCAGATTCGCGCAATCAGGAAACACTTGAAGCGGTTCATGAAACACTTGAACAGATTGTGGGCAAATTGGCCGAGCTTGAAACAGCGGCTATTGGCCAACGTGTGGCATATGCTGCACATCCAGCACCTCTATCGAACGCAGAAGGTTTGGTTTCATTTGAAACAGCCCACCAAGAAGAGCCAGCTCTGACGGTGGCGGCTGACATGATTGAAGCACCTGAACTACCAAATGTGTTTGAACAAGCCCCTGCTCAAGATCCTCAATTCAATCCTTTTGATGCGGCACAAACACCGCTTCTCAACCCTTTTGAGTTGCCCGCGGCTTCACCTGCCGCCCTTGCGGGAGATGATTTCATTGCAGCCGCCAGGCGCGCTGCCCAAGCAGCCACACAACAAAAAAGTATGTTGAGTGGAATTTCTCCGGCAGCTGCTCGCTTTAGCGAGGAAAAATCAAAGAAGCTCTTGAGCTTCAAGATGCCGTTTGGTTTAGGTCGTAAAGTTTCAAAGTTAGAACCCTTGGCTGGGGATCACAGACTGCCACCCGAAATTAAACCTGCCAACTCGAATGTGGCAGGCAGCCGCCGCACATTGGTGCTGTCAGGCATTTTGGTATTGTCATTATTTGCTTTTTTCATCGGCAAGACAGTGCTGGGCGGCGCTGGTCAACCGGTTTCCATGACACCTCCATCGGCAATTGAAAAGTCCGTGGTTCAGGCCCCGATTCCAACTGAGCCGTCAAGCAAAGCACTAGCACCAGCTGATCAACCTGCAGCAGCACCTGTAACTCCACAAGCAGCACCGCTAGACCAAAACAGTGAAGTCGATTCCTTGTCTGATGAGATCCTTACGGGCTCACTGCCTCCAGCTGTTGCGCCACCGGAAGCCAAGGTCTCACAAGTGGCTCTGGATGATAAGATTGGCCCACAGCAACTTCGCGATGCTGCCCAATCTGGTGACGCCAATGCGCAATTTGTGGTGGCCACTCGCTATATGAATGGCGAGAACGTGACGGCTGATTTTGCCAAGGCTGCCTATTGGTATGGCAAGGCCGCGGCGGCTGGACTGGCGCCGGCACAATACCGGGTCGCTACACTCTATGAGCGTGGCAAGGGCGTTGGGAAAAATATGGGGGCGGCACTCTCATGGTATGAACGCGCTGGCGCCTTGGGCAATGTGCGCGCCATGCATAATGCCGCAGTTATTTCTGCTGGAACTGAGACTGGTTCACCAGACTATGCACGTGCCTATAAATGGTTCTCGCTTGCAGCCAGCCACGGCCTGAAAGACAGCCAGTTTAATCTTGCGGTTCTGATCGAGCGCGGCCTTGGCACCAAAGCGGATGCTGCTGAAGCCTTATTCTGGTATCAGGCTGCTGCTGCCCAAAAAGATGCTGATGCACAATCTCATGCTGATGTTTTGGCTAAATCATTGTCGCCTGCTACGGTGGCCAATGTCACTCGCAAGTTCAAAACTTGGACCCCTTCCAAGGCACCGGATATTGCCAATGTTGTGGCAATTGATGAAAATGCGTGGAAAGTGGGTGCTACTAAATTGCAGATGTCATCATCTGTTGGTGGCCAAGATATCGTCAGCGATACGCAAAAATTGCTTGATCGGCTTGGCTATAATATTGGCCAAGCCGACGGCAAGATGGGCGGCAAAACTGTGAATGCCATTCGCCTGTTCCAGCTGCAAGAAGGCCTGAAAGTGACTGGCGAAATTACACCAGAACTGGTCAGCGTTTTACAGTCTAAGACAAGCTAAATTACGCGCTAGCGCATCGGATGGTCAAATGTATTTGCGTTACTCCTAATACCGTCTTTCCCGCGAAGGCGGGAATCCAGCTTTCTTACAACAAGTTAGCTGGACCCCCGCCTACGCGGGGGTGACGGGGATGGGGGGGCGTGACGATTCTAGTTGACCATCCGATGCTCTAGTGATGCTTCGAGGCGGGTTCGGCGCACCGCAGCATGGGGGATAAAAAATCTTCTCCCTATGGTTGCCCCAATTCGCCCTTTAGTGCCTTAGCAATAAGCCCACGGGTATTGGCCAATCCATAAAGCGCTGCGAAGGAACCGAATCTTGGCCCACGCTCTTCGCCGAGCAGCACTTGATAAAGCATGTTGAACCACGTTTGACCGACACCGATGGTGCCATCTTTTTGGGTCACGGTATAAGGATCACGTCTGCCGATATCATAGACCTTCTGCTGAATTGCTTCTGGCGTTGAGCCTTCGGGTAACTCAGCCAGTGCTGCGTTGAGAGCGGTGAGAGCCTTGGCTTCATCTTCGGTGCAGGCCCGATAGATTTTATTCGGCTTCACAAAATCCAAATAATAGCGAATGGCATAGCCTACCATCTTATCCAGTCGCGGATGCGTGGCTTGGTCCATGGCGGGCATATAGCGCTTGAGGAAGGCCCAGAGCACAGACTTATCTTCGGTGTTGGCAACGGCAACCAAATTCAAAAGCAACGCAAATGTAACGCCGCCGGTTTCAGGCATAGGCGGTTTGCCGCCATGAATATGCCAGGTTGGATTGATCAACTGGTCTTTAGGCTCAGTTTGTTTTTGGTAACCCGCCAAATGCTGCGCATATTCATCCACAGCACGCGGGATCACTTCGAAGAATAATTTCTTCGCTTCGCGCGGGCGGTTATACATATAGAGCGAGAGTGAATCAGGGTCAGCATAGGTGAGCCACTCATCAATCGTCAGTCCATTGCCCTTGGACTTTGAAATCTTCTGGCCCTTATCATCCAAGAATAACTCATAGACATAATGCTCAGGTGCCACACCACCCAATATCTCACAATTGCGATCATAAATCGGTGCGTTAGACTGATGGTCCTTGCCAAACATTTCAAAATCAACGCCAAGCGCTGCAAAGCGCATGCCGAAGTCTGGTTTCCATTGCAGTTTGGTGCGGCCCCCGCGCACATCTAATGTGACATCGGTGCCATCTTCATCAGCAAAAGTTATCGTGCCTTGCTTTGCGTCGATGGCTTTCATCGGCACGTAAAGCACACGGCCTGAAAGTGGCGAGATGGGCAGGAAGGGTGAATAGGTGGCTTGGCGCTCTTCACCAAGCGACGGCAACATCACACCCATAATGTCGTCATACTTCTCGAGCGCACGGATGAGCATAGCATCATATTTGCCCGATTTGTAATATTCGGTGGCCGAACCAAACTCATATTGAAAACCGAATGTATCTAAAAAGCGCCGCAGCATGGCATTGTTGTGATGGCCAAAGCTTGCGTAGTCGCTGCCGAAGGGATTGGGCACAGAGGTGAGCGGCTTGTGCAGATGCGGCTCCAAGAATGATTTATCCGGTACATTATCCGGAATCTTGCGCATGCCGTCCATGTCATCTGAAAACACCAAAAGCCTTGTGGGCACATCGCTCATCAGTTCAAATGCGCGCCTTACCATGGTGGTGCGAGAAACTTCACCAAAGGTTCCGATATGTGGCAAGCCGGAGGGGCCATAGCCGGTTTCAAACAAAACCGATTTCTGCCCCGATTTTTCCACCCGCTTCAAAATCTTGCGGGCCTCTTCGAAAGGCCAGGCTTTGGACTCGAGTGCGGCGTTGCGAAGGGCTGGCGAGGTGGTCATGACGGAATCCTAGTTTAATTTGAAGTGTCTTTAGGGATGACTTCGCGAACGGTCAATCTGCTCGTCAAAATGAACGCGCTCCGCTAAACCCTCTTTGGTGAACATCCTGGATCATAAATTTCCGCTGCCACCTACAGCTCTTAGCCAAGGGCTTGGCGCAGTTGTGTCTGGCGATAAGCTGGGGGCAGCTGCTGCGCTGGCACGGCTTTCAGCTTTGCCGCATCTCATTTGCCATTCAGCTTTCTTGATTGATCGATTGGGGGCCAGTGCTGCTGCCCCTAAAAGCTTGATCCGTGCTGCCAAAGAAATTCGCCATTTTGACGTGGCGGAATTATTTGCTTTTGTGGTGCCCGCGCGCATGGCGACACCAACGCCATCAGGCTTTGCGCGCGCCCTTGCGGTTGAGCAAGGCGAGAGCGAAAGCAAAACACTTGTGGCTGTCGTTGAAGACCTTCTGGCGCGGGTTTCCAATCGCAATTACCCGCTGCTGCGCGAAGCGGCTGAGACTGCGAATTTCTTAGCGCGGGCCAATTGGCCTTGGGCCAAGCTGGTTATGGCGGCACTCCTAAAAGCCAATCCGAAACTTGATGTGGCAAGCTTTGCCACAGGCCTCAATGTGTGGGACCGGATTGAAGAATGGGAAGATGATGGTGGCCGCGCACCCGGCACCCAACATGCAATTTCTGGTGAAGATGCCATGAGATTTTTACGCGAAATTTTAGGCCATGATTCCGAAGCTCGCGCCAGCCAGCGCGAATATACTGCAACCGCCACCTACGCCTTTGAGCCGCGCGACCGCAAGGAC
>JANOUE010000016.1:0-29605 GCA_031416755.1 Hyphomicrobiales bacterium | reverse complement strand
CAGCGGCGCCGCGAAACCCGCGCCGAGGAGCGCGGCCAGTAATATGCAGCGCTTCACGACGTAGTTTATTCGTTCTTAGGCGCGGTGAATTCTTCGTAAAGCGCCTGCTGCACTGGCGTATCGGCCGGCACGCGCGCCGCTTTTATCACGCGATCAAAAATCTCCTGGCCTTTTGGTTTCGGCAGCGTAATCATCGCGCACAGCTGGCGGCGATCATTCCATTCGATGTACTCCACCCGTTCCGGCGCGAGCCCCGACAGGGTCTGTTCAGAAATCTGCTTGGACACGCTCTCGAACGCGGTTTGCAGCGAACGTCAACAAACTTACTGAAACGTGGAAGAAAAGAAAAGCCTTAAATATAAGGCTTAAATGAAACATCGGCAAACAAGTCCGAATGACGAAAAACGCTTGTGCGGCGGACCCCCTATCCGCCAATTCTTATAAATTTTCAGACGTGTAAATCTCAAACGGCAAGTTGATCACGCTCGGCGGAAAATCGGGACCAGCATCAAAGGTTTGCAACATGGCGGCGATGGTTGCTTCACCTAAACGAGCAATCGGGTGCGAAATGATAAAGTTCAACGTTCCATCAAGAATCGCCGCGCGCGTAACGTCAAAGAGGTCATAACCAACAGCGACAATTTCGCTGCCGCGCCCGCTCTCCCGCAATGCAGCAGTCGCGCCTGAAACGCCGCCACCAGAAATGAACAGTCCAACGAGATCAGAATTCTTGGCCAAAATGTCTTCGGTCACTTCTCGAGCGATATTGGCATTTTCAAAGGTTGATTGCGGTTCCAGCAACGCAAATTTAGTGGCGTGCTCGCGGAAGTAAGAGCGAAAACCACTTTCATTATTTTCTTGGCAGCGGAAACGATGGTTGCCAACCAGAATGCCAATCTTGCCATCTCGCTTACAAAGATTATCAAAGGCCCAGCCCGCAGTGCGTCCCACTTTCCAGGCATCAAGCCCCACATAGCCAACCGCACAATCAGCACTCAACTGCGAAATCAAAGCAAATATTTTTATGCCGCTTTGCGTAAGCCTTTGAATGGTTGCCGAGACAATTGGGTGCTCAGGTGCCACAAGCCCGATCACGTCAGATTTTCCGGCGAGTAAATCCAAACCGGCAGAAATATTATGCGGCGTCAGTTCGTCAATAAACTCAAGCTGTAACAGGACCTCGTGATCTTGAACTGCCACTGCAGCAGCTTCGAGGGCTGCCGCAAGCTGCTTATAGAAGGCACGGTTGCGCTGCAACAAAAGGATGCCAATTCTGATTTTTGGTTTGGCCGAATGGAGACCCTTGCGGATCGAGCCAATACCATAGAATTTAACAGATTCAGCAGCATGTAAAATACTTTGCAAAGTCTCCGTACGCACTTTATCAGGCTCATGCAGAGCCCGATTGATGCTCGACACAGAAAGGCCAGCAGCTCTGGCGACATCATGAATTGTTGCCCTAGTCATCTTTCTCTCCATGTCAAATTAAGTCATTTCTAGATGCATCAATCTGCTACAAAATGAAACGGAATAAACGTTCTATTCTTATTCTTATTGCATTGATTCATTCCAAACGCCAGTGTCATTGAAAATAAATGCGTGAAAAGCGCTGCGCCTAACGCCGATGGGAAACAGATGGACGACCTGAAACTTGGAACGAGGAATAAGCGTGGCGATTGGGCACCGAATGCCCATGCTGAAATTCCGTTTTTCTGGTCCAAGCCTTTTGACTTAGCCAAATGGGCGAAATTTCTCATAGGCTATGTGTGGCCGTGGAACGCTTTCCATATGGCGGTCACACTTCTCTATTGGCACTATGTGCTACCAGATTGGGAAGTGATGAAAACCCTGAGCTGGAGCTGGGCGCTCTGGCTTTATGCCGTGAATGGCATCGGCATTTTTCTGATGTATGGCACGATTGAGTTCTTTTATTATTGGAAACGCCGCCAAAGCACGCGCTTTAAATATAACGCGAAATTTCCAGGCGATACACCGTCTGATGTGTTTTGGTTCAAGAGCCAGAACATCGATAATTTTATCCGCACCTATATATCAGGCATCCCCATGTGGACTTTGGTTGAAGTGCTCATGCTCTGGTGTTTTGCCAATGGCTATGCGTCATGGATCAATTGGTCTGAACATCCTTATTGGTTAGCCCTTCTGCTGTTTTTGACACCTGCGATCCATGAGTTGAATTTCTTTGTAATCCATCGCACCCTGCACTGGCCGCCGCTTTATAAATTCATCCATTCGGTGCACCATAATTCTGTGAACCCTTCGCCATGGTCATCGCTTTCCATGCACCCGGTTGAAACATTTTTATATCACGGCGTTATTTGGTGGCATCTCATTCTGCCGTCCAATCCACTGATCGCCTTATTCCAACTGCACATGGCCGGATACGGCGCAGTGAATGGGCATATTGGCTTTGATAAACTCGAAATCAGCAAAGACACAGCACTCGGGAGCCACGCTTATTTGCACTACCTGCACCACAAACATTTCGAAGTAAATTATGGCGGTGATGGGTTGGTGCCGCTCGATAAATGGTTTGGCACTTGGCACGATGGCTCGAAAGCGGGCGAAGCCATGATGCAAGCGCGTTACGAAAAGAAAATCCAACGCAATAACGCGAAGGGTGTTTGAGAATTTTGAATTCCGCCATGGTGGCGGAAATTGGGAGGAAGTAGAAAATGACTAAACTGAAATTGATGATGAGTGTTATGCTCACAGGCGCTGCTTTGGCTGCTTTTGCACCAACCGCAATGGCTGCCAAAATCGCAGTTATCGGCGGTAAGGCAGACGACTTGTTCTGGAACAAGATCAAGAAGGGCATGGATGATGCCTGCTTGGCAGTTGTGGTAAACAGCGGCAGCTGCAATTATCTCCAACTCCAAACCTATGACAATTTGGGTGCTGACGCCGCACAACTCATTCGCACGGCAATCAGCCAAGGTGCCACTGGCATTGTGATTCCAAATTGGGTGCCGGAAGCTCAGGATCCAGCCATCAAGGAAGCAATGGAAAAAGGCATCAAGGTCATCCTGATCAATGCTGGTAACGCTGCAAAGGCCAAGGAACTCGGTGCCATCAATTATGTTGGCAATGATGAACTCGAGGCTGGTTTGGCCGCTGGCGCAAACTTCGCCAAGAACGGGCAGAAAAATATCATTTGCGTCAACACGGTTCCGGGTGCTGCCAACCTTGAAGCGCGCTGCAAGGGCGTAATCGATAGTGCCACCGCAGCAGGTGCCAAGGCTGTACAGCTGCCGCTTCCTGCCTCCAGCTTCGGTGATCCAACCGCCGTTGCAGAAGCAATCAAGGCGACGCTTCTGAAGGATGAAACAATCGACGGCGTTATCACGATTTCAGCTGGAGACGCTGACAGTGCCGCCACCGGCATCGACCAAGCTGGCAAGACCGGAAAGGCGATCCTCGCCTCATTCGATTTCAACCAGTCCGGTCTTGATCGCATCAAGGCGGGTACACAAGGCTTTGCCATCGATCAACAGCCCTACCTGCAAGCCAATATCGGGGTGAATTTGCTTGCAAATTACATCGATTTTGGCAACTTGCTGCCAACCTTCCCGGTTCTCACGGGCCCCGGCATCATTAACTCGACGAACATCGAAGCGACGCTGATGGGCGTTGCTGCTGGTGCACGCTAAAATTTAACCCAAGATTTGACCCGTGAGAACTTGTCACGGGTCAATGCCTATCTAACGATGTCAATCCCGCGAAAGCGGGGATGACGGATTTGGATTTTTGAATTAATCTGAAACCAATAATATATTTTTTGCGGGGATAGGTTCCAAATGAAAAGCACTTTCTCTTTTAGTGGCCTCTTACGCAGACCAGAATCTGGCGCATTTCTTGGCCTTGCGTCCATGCTCATTTTTTTCACAATTTTCGGAGGCCTTAGTTTCTTGTCTGTAGGCAGCATTGGCGCATGGATGAACATTGCCGCCAATCTCGGTATCATCGCTATACCAATTGGATTGTTGATGATCGCCGGCGAATTGGATATTTCTGTTGGATCGATGATTCCGGCTGGTTCCATGACGACTGCGATCATTGCCGGCCATTACGACTTGCCGATTTGGGTTGCGGTAGCCGCAGTGCTTCTGCTTGGCATTGTTGTGGGCCTTATTAACGGAAACCTAGTAGTGCGCACAGCCGTACCATCATTCATCGTAACCTTGGGCACATTGTTTGCGATGGCGGGCTTCATACTCGGCCTTTCAGTGATTATCACAGGCACGACAAGTGTTGCGCTGAAAGCTCCTGCACTGGCCAAGGCCATTTTTGGGGATTTGTATTTCGGCAAACAGTTTCAAGTCATCATCGCATGGTGGCTGGCAGCAGCGGCTGCTTACATCTTTTTCATACATTACTCAAAATATGGAAATTGGATTTTTGCCATGGGTGGAGACCGCGTCGCTGCACGCAATGCTGGTATTCCTACATCGCGCGTGACCATCACTCTCTTTGTTCTTTCTGCAACAAGTGCTGCGTTTGTCGGAATGTGCCAAGCTATCTTGTTTAACTCTGCGCAAGTTTCTGGTGGGCAATCCTATATCTTCAATTCAATTATTTCTGTTGTGGTTGGAGGCGTTTTACTGACTGGGGGCTTTGGCTCGGTGGTTGGCATAATTTTCGGTACGATTACTTTCGCAATCGTCACCCAAGGCATTTATTACACGGACTTTGACCGCAACTGGTCCAGCCTCATCATTGGCATGTTGCTATTGGCCGCGGTTCTGATGAACAACACGTTCCGCAATATGGCAATATCTTACGCGCCGAAGAAAAAGACTTAAGGAGATAACCATGGCCGCTCCCATTTTAGAACTTAAAAACGTCAATAAGTCTTTCGGTCCCATTGAAGTGCTGAACGACATTTCATTGCAAGTGCGGGCAGGCGAAGTTCTGTGCTTGCTGGGAGACAATGGAGCGGGCAAATCTACCCTCATCAAAATTCTGTCTGGCGTGTATATTCCGACAAATGGTGAAATTCTGATGGATGGTCAACCAGTGGCCTTAAACAACCCACGCCAAGCTTCAGAGCGCGGCATCGCCACTGTTCACCAATTCGGCGGTACGTTTCCGTTGATGAGCATCGGCCGCAGCTTTTTTGTCGGCGTCGAGCCAACCAAGGGCTGGGGTCCCTTCAAAATATTTGATCGCAAAAAAGCCAATGAGATTGCCGTTAAAGCGGTGCGAGATTTTGGCATCACCCGAATTGATGATGGTGACAGATTAGTGGGTGGACTATCCGGCGGTGAGCGCCAATCTCTGGCCATTGCCAGGGCCGTGCATTTTGGTGCGCGGGTGCTTATTCTTGATGAACCCACAGCAGCTTTGGGTGTGAAGCAGGCTTCACACGTGCTGCGCATAGTGAATGAAGCCAAGCGGCGCGGCCTGGCCGTTGTGTTTATCACTCATCAAGTAATGCATGCGATGGCAGTTGGCGACCATTTCGCGGTGCTTATTCGCGGAACAGTTGCAGCGGACTTCCGCAAGGGCGAAAAAACTCGCGAACAGATCACCGATCTTATGGCTGGTGGTGAAATGATGGCGGATTTGGAAGCTGAAATTTCTGCTAACGCAGCGCATCAATCTTTGTGAGACAATAAAATGAAATCACCCTTTATCCTCGCCGCCTGTGCCGAAATGCTTTGGCGCGATCGCCCAATTGAATGGCGCGCTTCACGCTTGCATGAAATGGGTTTTCAAGTTGGTTTGTGGAATTGGCCAGCCCATGATTTGGCCAAGCTCGAAAAATCTGGTGCCACCTTTTCCATTATGAACGGCTATTTGGAGGGACGTCTCGCCGATGATGAAGGCGCAAACCTGCTGTTGAAATCCGCCCGTGAAACTGCGCAAGTTGGCAAACGCTTAGGTGTCGCCCGTCTGAATCTGCATGGCACTGGACTCGGCGATGGTGGCATTCCCATCGCACAAACCCAAGTGGTAACTGGCGCCATGTGGATGAAAGCGCGCGATACCTTGAACCGCATTTGCGATATGGCTGAAAAAGAAGGCGTTACCTTTACGCTCGAAAATCTTAACCTGCTCGATCATCCCGGCTGCCCATTTGCATCGACGGCTGATGTTCTGGCACTGGTGTCGTCAATCAACCGTCCGCAACTGCGCATCAATCTCGATCTCTATCACACTCAGATTGGTGAAGGCGATTTGGTGCGCTGGTGTGAAAAATGCCTGCCGTGGATCGGCGAAATTCAAATCGCCGATAATCCTGGCCGTTGCGAACCTGGCACTGGAGAAATCAACTATGCGGGCGTTGCCGCGGCTTTAAAATTGTTTGGTTACACTGGCCCCGTTGCCATGGAGGCCAATGCCAAAGGCGATGCCGAAATTGCCCTCGAAGCATTTCGCAAAGCGTTTATGTAAGCAACCAACTCTACGGCGATTTGTTTCCAATCTCGCAATAGCGCGGCTGTCGCCAGTTTTTCTCTAACCTTGCAGAAGAGTTGCATCCGCCTTATCTAAGCGCTAAAGCGACTTCAACCTTTCAATCGGAAACACTCTCATGCAACAAACTCTCCTTGTCATTCACCTCGTTGTAGCCTTGGTTCTTATTGGGTTGGTGATGTTGCAGCGCTCTGAAGGCGGTGCTTTGGGCATTGGTGGCGGATCAGGCAATTTGTTCTCTTCGCGCGGCGTGGGCAACACTTTAACCCGTGCTACAGCTATTTTGGCCGCCTGCTTCTTTTTTACATCTACGGCTTTGACCATGTTGGCCAACCAAAAGGGCAGCAGCAGATCAATTGTTGATTCTGTGCAAACTCAACCCGCACCAGCAGGAACTGCGCCAGCAACAGGTGCAGGCGGCGGCAGCTTATTACCAAAGCTGGACACAACCAAGCCAGCGGTGCCAACCAACTAAAACCGCCCGTGAAACTTAAATATTTCACGGCTTTTCACAAATTTTTTGAAATCAATAAGAACTGCTTCGAATCAAGCTCGGGGCGGGGTAGGGTTGTTTCCCATGGCGCGATATATCTTCATAACCGGCGGCGTGGTCTCCTCCCTTGGCAAAGGTCTAGCTTCAGCTGCCCTAGGTGCTTTACTGCAAGCGCGTGGCTATAAGGTCAGGCTGCGCAAGCTTGACCCCTATCTCAATGTCGATCCCGGCACGATGAGCCCTTATCAACATGGCGAAGTGTTTGTGACAGATGACGGCGCAGAAACAGATTTAGATCTCGGCCATTATGAACGCTTCACGGGCCGCCATGCCAACAAGGGTGACAACATCACCACCGGGAAAATCTACCAGGAGATCATCACCAAAGAACGCCGTGGGGATTATCTAGGCGGCACCGTGCAGGTTATTCCGCACGTGACGGATGCCATCAAAGATTTCGTGAAGTTGGATAGTAATGGCTTTGATTTCATTTTGGTCGAAGTGGGTGGCACGGTGGGCGATATCGAAGGCCTGCCATTCTTTGAAGCCATTCGCCAGTTCGGCCAAGAGCAACCGCATCGGTCTTGCATCTATATCCACCTCACCTTGATGCCCTATATTCCAACTGCAGGTGAACTTAAAACCAAGCCCACCCAACATTCTGTAAAAGAGCTGCGTTCTATTGGTATCCAGCCAGATATTTTAATGTGCCGTTCTGATCGTGAAATTCCAGAGATGGAACGTCGCAAGATTGCATTGTTCTGCAATGTGCGGCCATCGGCTGTCATTCAAGCTTTGGATGTCGCGAGCATTTATGATGTGCCGCGCGCGTATCATGCCGAAGGTTTGGATGATGAAGTGCTGGCAGCCTTTGGCATCACGGATTCTAACCAGCCAGACATTTCAAAATGGGATGAAATTACCCATCGCATCTCCCACCCAGAAGGCGAGGTGACCATTGCAGTTGTCGGTAAATATACTGGCCTGCTAGATGCTTACAAGTCGCTGAAGGAAGCCTTGGTTCATGGTGGCATTGCCAACAAGGTGAAGGTCAATCTGGAATGGATTGAATCCGAGATTTTTGAGAAGGAAGATCCAGCCCCTTATCTCGAGGGCGTGCATGGCATTCTCGTGCCGGGCGGATTTGGTGAGCGTGGCGCTGAAGGCAAAATTAAAGCTGCAACCTTTGCCCGCACCAAAGATGTGCCATATTTCGGCATTTGCTTTGGCATGCAAATGGCCTGCATCGAAGCAGCGCGCAACTTGTGCCACATTGAAAATGCCAGCTCCACTGAATTTGGTGAAACAACAGAACCTGTTGTGGGCACCATGACTGAGTGGATGAAGGGCAATGAACTTGAAATTCGCAAATCTGGTGGCGACCTCGGCGGCACCATGCGCCTGGGTGCTTTTGATGCCACCTTGAAAGCCGGTTCACACATTGCAGAAATCTATGGTGACACTCGCATTTCCGAGCGCCATCGCCATCGCTATGAAGTGAACACTGCATACCGGGCACGGCTTGAAAATGCTGGCCTGAAATTTTCCGGCCTCTCGCCAGACGGGTTGCTTCCAGAAACTGTTGAATATCCTGATCACCCGTGGTTCATTGGTGTGCAATATCATCCAGAACTAAAGTCAAAACCATTTGAACCTCACCCACTGTTTGCATCATTCATTGCTGCTGCAGTTGTGCAAAGTCGTTTGGTTTAAGCATGAAAATCGGCCCTCTCATGCGGGCCCTTCTGACAGCTCTGGCGCTGCTGCTTCACATTGGGCCGCTGTTTGCCTTGGACGCTGCAACTCAAATTGTGGCCGAACGTGAATCCGCCGCAATGCGCTCTGATCTGGAGCGTGTACAAACCGTGTTAGATCAGGTGGGCGTCACCGATGAACAGCTGGCCGAACAACGCGGCATTGTTGATCAACTTCGTTTGGCAGCGGTTGCGGAAGCTGAAAAACTCAATGCACCACTGGCGGATGTAAAACAACAACTTGAACAGTTGGGCCCGCAGCCCGCAGAAGGCGAAAAAGAGGCAGACACAATTGCAGCTCAACGCGCCAGCTTAACAGATGCCGTAACCAGAACAACGGCCGCGAAAAAGCAATTTGAACTGCTCGGACTTGAAGCTGAACAAATGTCTGGCAAAGTTTCCAGATTGCAGCGCACCCAATTCTTCCAACGTATTTTCAAATCCGATAAATCTATCTTGAATCCACAATTGTGGCGCGACACTGCCACAGGCATGGGGCTTTTGAAAACGCGCGTTGGCAGTTTGCTATCAACATGGTGGCAAGAGCAAACCCCGCAACTGCAATGGACCGGGCTATTGCTTTTGCCTGCTGCATTGACTGCGATCTGGAGTCTCGCTCGGCTACTGAACCTGAATCTGCGGGGGCTAATCCCCAACCGCAAAATTGAAGATGAATTGGTTTTGCCCTTGAGCCGCCTGTGGCGTGTCGTCTTCGGAGCATTTTCAATATTCGTGTGCTTAGCCTTGCTTTCGGTTTTGCTCGCGGCTTCGTTGCAAGTTTCAAATTTGAGCACCCCTCGCTTTGATTTGATTGTAGCAGCCCTTTTGGGCGTGTTGACGCCAAGTGTTTTTAACAGCGGCTTGGCCTATCTCATATGTTCTCCGCAAAGTGCAACCTATCGTTTGATCGCCGTTGATGATCGCACCGCAAAGTCAATTCCATGGTTTGTGCTTCTGGCGACCTTCATTCAATCCGTGGCTACGCAAGTTTCGGGCCTTTCTGATCAGCTCCTGTTACCTGTAAGTTTACTGGCCGGACAATCAGCAATTGCCGCTGCAAGTTTAATTGGCCTTGCCGGCCTTTTGCTCTTTCTGCTCAAGCGGCAGTCTAACAAACCAGCCGAAGGCGTGCCTGAGCCGCATTATTTCACCTGGTTTGTTTCGTTTATGCCAGTGTTGTGGCTGTTGCTGGCTGTCGCACTTTTTGGTTTGATTTTTGGCTATCTGGCACTTGCTTATTTTATCGCGGGCAAAATTCTCGACACAGTTTTAATTGTGCTGATGATGGTACTCAGCCATCACTTGGTTGATGCACTCGCAGATACTTTGCAAAATCCTGATTCAATCTTAAGTCAGAAACTGCGCGCTTTCACGGCACTCGGTGATCGTGGTATTGGCCGCTTGTCGCTCATCCTGCGCACACTTGCAGATATTTTGGTTGTTGTGTTGGGCATTCCATGGCTGCTGGCATTATGGACAGTGACATGGGTTGATTTCCGATCATTCGCCAACACGGCGTTGGTTGGCTTCCGCGTTGGCAGTGTCACAGTATCTCCGCTTAACATCGCAAGCTTGATTGGCATTCTGGTGCTTGGTGTTGTTCTCACGCGCTTTATCACACGTTGGCTCGATCGGCGCATTCTCACCCAAACCCGCCTCAATAAAGGTGTGCAAGATTCAGTGCGCACGGGTGCCAACTACATGGGTTATGTTTTAGCCGGTGGCTTTGCCCTGAGTGCCGCCGGCTTTAATTTTTCCAACATAGCACTCATTGCAGGTGCGCTTGGCGTTGGTATCGGTTTTGGTTTGCAATCCATTGTGAACAACTTTGTGTCCGGACTCATTTTATTGGCCGAGCGTCCCATCCGCGTGGGCGATTGGGTGGTGACCAATGACGGGGAAGGAATTGTTCAAAAAATCAATGTGCGATCTACCGAGATTGAAACCTTTGAGAGCTGCACAATCATCGTTCCCAATTCTAACTTGATTACGAGTTCAGTTCGCAACTGGACTCATCAAGACACTTTGGGCCGATTCCTTGTAACAGTTGGAGTGGCCCATGGCTCAGATGCCGACGCCGTGTTCCGCTGCCTTACAGAAGTGGTCAATGGACACAGCAAAGTTCTGCGCTATCCAGTAGCCCTCGTGCAATTGGCGCGTTTTTCCACGCATGCCATGGAGTTTGAAATACGCGGCCATGTGGCCGATGTGTTTGAAGCAGCGCAAGTTGCAAGCGATTTGCGCTTTGCCATTTCCAAAGCATTCCATGATAATGGCTTTATCATACCATCTTACTTTGAAAATCCGGTGCGCAAATGATTGAAGATTTCAACGCTCAAGCCAAAGCCATCAACGACGATTTCATGGCTCTGACTGGATTAGAATTCTTGCACAAAGCCATTCTGAGCGGCGATCAATCGCCGATGGCTAGACTTCTCAACTTGCGCGTCGTTGCCGCTGGAAATGGAACGGCGCAAATCGAAGGTGTTCTATCACAAAAATTTTACAATCCGATGATGCGTGTGCATGGTGGATTTATTGCAACGCTCATTGACTCAGCCTTGGGCTGTGCTGTGCTCACTAAAATGGCTGTGGGAATTGGCGTAGGCACGGTCAATCTCAATGTGCAATTTGTGCGCAAAATAGAGGTGTCGAATGGACCGCTCATTGCCACGGGCACTGTTCTGCATGCGGGCCGAACAATGTTGACTGCTGAAGCCAAAGTTGCAGATAGTGCTGGCCTGCTTTATGCCCATGGCACGGGCACTTTTCTGGTCTATCCAAAATGAAACCAAATTCTGAAGTTAACATCGGTAACGTCACATTTTCCAACGGCGCAGCATTGTCGCTGATTGCTGGCCCATGCCAAATGGAAAGCAGCGACCATGCCTTCATGATGGCAGAAAGCCTGCAGCAGATTTGCAAGAAGCTCGGCATAGGGCTGGTTTACAAATCATCGTTTGATAAAGCCAACCGAACCAGCCATTTGGGTAAGCGAGGCATGGGGCTTGAAAAATCTTTGGCGGTTTTTGCCGCGCTCCGTGACAAATTGCAATTGCCAGTCATCACTGATGTGCATGAAATTGGCCACTGCGCTGAAGTTGCCTCGGTTGTTGATATTTTGCAAATACCAGCTTTTTTATGCCGTCAAACCGACTTGCTCATCGCAGCTGCCAAAACGGGCAAAATTATCAATGTGAAAAAGGGCCAGTTTTTGGCCCCAGAAGACATGAAAAATGTGCTGGCCAAAATTACAGAGTCAGGAAACCCCAACGTGCTGCTCACCGAACGTGGCGTGAGTTTTGGCTACAATAGTTTGGTATCGGACATGCGGGCATTGCCAATCATGGCCGAGACTGGGGCTCCAATAATTTTTGATGCCACACATTCTGTCCAGCGTCCGGGCGGGCAGGGGACCTCAAGCGGGGGTGACCGCCACATGGTTCCGGTCCTGGCGCGCGCCGCAGTTGCTGTAGGTGTGGCGGGTATTTTTATTGAAACCCACCAGGACCCAGATCACTCGCCATCAGATGGCCCGAACATGGTGCCTTTGCATGATATGGAAAAACTCTTGGTGAAATTGATGGCATTAGACCATATCGCCAAAAGTTAAAGCGAGGCAGCAAGTGAAGTCCCACCCAAACCCGACCGGCTCCAATATACTGCCCCGCAATATGGGCACAGAATTGAATGTGACGTGGTTTGAGAAAATTCAAGTAAACACGTCCGCCACCGAGCGCCGCGCCGCCACCTATGCAACGCGCCGCACGATGAAGAAAGAGTATCAAGCGGCTTGGCTGGTGAAAGCCCTGCAATGCATTGATCTCACCACGTTGGCAGGTGACGACACACCGAACCGCGTGCACCGCTTGTGTGAAAAAGCCAAGCGCCCGTTGCGAGAAGATTTAGTTTCAAACTTGGGCTTGCGCGAAGCCCCAAAAGTTGGCGCCATTTGTGTTTATCCCACCATGGTTTCCCATGCCGTAAAGGCTTTGCGCGGCAGTGGCATTCCCGTTGCATCAGTGGCCACGGGTTTTCCGGCAGGCCTCACACCACTGCCATTGCGCCTTGCTGAAATTAAATATGCAGTGGATGAAGGCGCTGAAGAAATTGATATCGTCATCAACCGCGCTTTAGTACTCAGTCAAGATTGGCAAGCTCTCTATGATGAAATATGCGCGATGCGAGCAGCCTGTGGCGCTGCGCACATGAAGGCAATTCTAGCCACCGGCGATCTCAAAACTTTGCGCAATGTCTATAAGGCTTCCATGGTTGCCATGCAGGCGGGCGCGGATTTTATAAAAACCTCAACCGGCAAAGAAGACGTGAACGCTACTTTGCCTGTAAGTCTCATCATGCTCCGCGCTTTGCGTGATTACGGCGAGCACACAGGATTCAAAATAGGCTTCAAACCCGCAGGCGGATTGAAAACCGCGAAGGACGCCATGAGCTGGCAGATTCTGATGAATGAAGAATGCGGAAGGTCGTGGCTGGAGCCTGATCTTTTTCGCATTGGAGCAAGTTCCATGCTGGCCGATATCGAACGCCAACTCGAACATTTTATCACGGGTCGCTATTCCGCCCTATCACATCACGCCCTCGCTTGAAGGAAACAAAAATGCCAAGCGTCACTGAAATTATGAACTCAATGGACTATGGTCCGGCACCAGAATCCAATGCCCATGTCAAAGAATGGTTGGGCTTTCACAAAGCGGGCTTCAGCCATTTCATTCATGGCGTATATTTAACAGTTGATAAAAACCAGAAAATTGAAGTGCAAAATCCTGCCACCAATGAGGTGCTTGCCCATGTGTCTAATGGCACTGCAAAAGATGTTGACGAAGCTGTGGCTTCGGCGCGCAAAGCTTTTAAGAGCTGGTCAAAACTGACAGGGTTTCAACGGGCAAAACACCTTTATGCATTAGCTCGCCACATTCAAAAGCGTGAACGCTTTCTCAGTGTTCTCGAAACCATGGACAATGGCAAAACCATCCGCGAAAGCCGCGACCTTGATATTCCATTGGTCGCTCGCCATTTTTATCATCATGCAGGCTGGGCGCAGCTGACGGAGACTGAGTTCAAAGGCTATGGGCCCGTGGGCGTCTGCGGCCAAATCATTCCATGGAATTTCCCCTTGCTCATGCTTGCATGGAAAATTGCACCAGCCTTGGCCGCAGGCAACACCGTGGTCTTAAAGCCCGCAGAATATACGCCCCTCACGGCATTGGCCTTTGCTGAAATTTGTTGCGAAGCAGGCTTGCCTCCAGGCGTTGTAAATATCGTAACTGGCGATGGCGATACGGGTGCAGCACTCGTGGCCCATTGCGGTGTTGATAAAATCGCCTTCACCGGATCAACTGAAGTAGGCCGCCTCATCCGCCAGAAAACCGCAGGCAGCGGCAAAAAATTATCATTGGAACTCGGTGGAAAATCACCCTTCATTGTTTTCGAAGACGCTGATTTGGATGCTGCCGTTGAAGGCGTGGTGGATGCTGTGTGGTTCAACCAAGGCCAAGTTTGCTGTGCCGGAACGCGCCTGCTGATGCAAGAAAGCATTGCCGAGCAACTCATCGCCAAACTGAAACACCGAATGACCAAATTGCGTGTCGGAGATCCGCTCGATAAATCAATTGATATGGGACCATTGATCGACCCTGTGCAATTGCAGCGCGTATCCGCCATGGTCAAACGGGGGGAAGCCGAAGGCGGAACGTTAACTCAAGCGCTCTGCCCACTGCCCGAGAAAGGTAACTATTTCTTACCCTCGCTTTTCACCAATGTCGATACGTCCTCTAGTGTGATGCAGGAAGAAATTTTCGGCCCCGTTATATCCGCAATGACCTTCAGAACGCCTGATGAAGCGGCAGTCCTTGCCAATCATACCCGCTATGGCCTGGCCGCCTCCATCTGGTCAGAAAATATCAACGTGGCTTTAGATGCCGCCGCCCGCGTGAACGCTGGCGTGGTGTGGATTAACTCAACGAATATGTTTGATGCCGCTGCTGGCTTCGGCGGCTATAAAGAAAGTGGCTTTGGCCGCGAAGGGGGCAGGGAAGGTCTATATGAATATCTCACATCCGAAACCGCAAAGCCCCTGCGCAAAGCAAAACCCGCAAAACTTTTCGCAACCCCCACTTCAGAGCTGCGCCACACGCAAGCTGGCAGCATAGACCGCACCGCAAAAATGTTTATCGGCGGCAAACAAGTGCGTCCTGATTCAGGCTATAGCTATGAAGTGATCAGCCCCAAAGGCAAAGCAATCGGGCTTGCTGGCCTTGGCAACCGCAAAGATATACGAAACGCCGTCGAAGCCGCTCGAGGGGCCACGGCATGGTCAAGCGTCTCCGCCCACAACCGCGCGCAAGTGCTTTATTTTATTGCCGAGAATTTAAGCATCCGCGCCGAAGAATTCGCCAAACGCCTCAGCCAAACTGGCGCAAGTGCAACTGAAGCCAAGCGTGAAGTTGAAACGTCTCTTGAACGCATTTTCTTCTATGCAGCTCACGCCGATAAATATGATGGACGCGTGCATTCCACCAATAGCAAGAAGCAAACGACATTGGCCATGAACGAACCCTTCGGTGTCATGGCGATCGTGTGCCCAGAAGAAGCCCCATTGCTGGGCATGATTTCGCTCCTCATGCCGGCTCTTGCCATGGGTAACCGCGTGGTGCTGGCACCATCGCAATCACAGCCATTGCTGGCCACCGATTTTTATCAAATCTTGGAAACGTCTGATGTGCCCGCAGGTTCTGTGAACATTGTAACCGGCACCACTGCAGAACTGGCCAAAACCATGGCCGAGCATGATGAAGTTGCAGCCATGTGGATCAGTGCGAATGCAGAATGTGCCGCAATGGTCGAAATGGCCTCAGCCGGAAATCTCAAATCAACCTGGGTGATCGAAGATTGGCATAATACAAATGGCTCTGATTTCTTACGCCATGCAACACAAGTGAAAAATATTTGGATTCCTTATGGCGAGTGAGAGCGCCCGCACGGCCCGCCACGCGAAACATTCAGTTCGCCCGCCTTCACATCCAGCGTGATAGTTGCAAGTGTTTCATATTGCTCTGATGGATCAGATTTAGAATCGTGATGGCAACACACGGCCCCGTCTCCACCGGAATGACTTGCCATAATGCCAAGAATTTTAGCACTGGAGACAGCGCCAAGCGCGCGCAATCTTCGCTGTAAATAAGCCCGACGCAACAACGTATCCGGATTTAATTTTGGCTCTGTATCTTGCGCAAGGGCTTTCTGCGCGATGAAGTGATTGGTGTGAACAATAAAGCCCTTATCATCTGGCAATACAAACCCCGGCCCGCCCGGAAAAAGTTCCACCGTTATTGCAGCAGCAACGCCATCCTCATGCGAAACCAGATTGATTGAACTGGACGCAGACACATCAGCGGCAGCTAACATCTGTGCAGCATGTGCAATATTGGGCGCATTATCCAAAACCCACCGCGCCGCCACATGCACCGGCACGCCGATTTTCTGACCATCGCTGGTGTGATGGAGAATTGTAAACAACAAGCCAAGCCCGCGGGTGTTCAATCCGGTCTTACCCACAATACCATATTCGGTCATGGTCTTGGTAACACTGCCATCGGCAAGTGGAATTTCCCACACGAGCCAGCCGTCGCGCAAACCATAAAACCAATCCCAAGTCTGAACGGCAAGTGGCGATGTGTCGTCAACAGGCACAAAAGTCACCGCCGAACATTCGCCCTTCAAATTGGCCTTGAGCATCGCCAGGATTTCTGT
The DNA here is from genome assembly GCA_031416755.1 of Hyphomicrobiales bacterium. Lineage (GTDB taxonomy): Bacteria > Pseudomonadota > Alphaproteobacteria > Rhizobiales > Aestuariivirgaceae > Aestuariivirga. The sequence continues at coordinate 13,153 of JANOUE010000016.1, read as the reverse complement.
GCGCGCATTCAACATACCGATATGTGATTGATCAACATCAGCACCCTCAGCCATCCCAAGCATTTCTTGGTGCAAGGGTGGCGCAAACGCTGCCGTGATAGCCAGACATTCGCCACCCGCTTTTAAGTTCGATGTTTCAGTGCCACCAAACCTGGCAAACATGCTTTGGTATATTTCTATATTTTTCTTGATCCTCGGTGCATGGACCAAGCCAAACTCGCGGCCTCGTGCAAAGGGTTCAAGTTGTGTTGAGCGAAAAACATTTATCATATGGGTTAACCTAGACGTCAATGCGCCAAAATCAAGAGTCTTGAAAATGCAACACGGAACGATCAATCTGGCGGTGCATGGAGTGAATCTGTAATGCTAAAATCTTGGGCTGACCTTGGGCCAACATTGGTTGCCGTAGCGATGGGGCGCAAACCCGCCGACACCGTGATCCGCAATGGCCGCTGGGTTAACGTGCACTCGGGAGAAATTATTGCAAATACAGATGTGGCGATCATTGCCGGCCGTTTTGCCTATGTGGGCGATGATGCATCCCATTGCATTGGTCCTAACACAAAGCTGATTGAAGCAGATGGTCGCTATCTCGTGCCCGGTCTTTGCGATGGTCATATGCACGTGGAAAGCGGGTTAGTAACCGTTACGGAATTTGCCCGAGCCGTCATCCCGCATGGCACCACCAGCATGTTTATCGATCCCCATGAGATCGCCAATGTGTTGGGCTTGCCCGGTGTGAAATTGATGCACGATGAAGCCATAAGCCTGCCCATCAATGTCATGGTGCAAATGCCAAGTTGTGTTCCAAGTGCACAAGGTCTCGAAAATGCCGGAGCCACCTTAGGCGTAGCCGATGTTGTTGAAGCAATGACATGGCCCAATATTATTGGTCTTGGTGAGATGATGAATTTCCCTGCCGTTGTGGCAGGTGATGCCACCATGCTGGGCGAAATTGCCGCAACTCAGAGAGCTTTCAAAACTGTGGGCGGCCATTATGCCTCGCCAGATTTAGGCAGGCCCTTTCATGCCTATGTGGCAGCAGGCCCCGCAGATGATCATGAAGGCACCAAGGCCGAAGACGCAATTGCCCGCGTGCGCCAAGGCATGAAAGCGATGCTGCGTCTGGGGTCGGCTTGGTATGATGTGGCGGCCCAAGTGAAGGCTATCACTGAGCAGGGATTAGACTCGCGCAATTTTATTCTGTGTACGGATGATTGCCATTCAGGTACGCTTGTAAATGAAGGCCACATGAACCGCGTTCTGCGCCATGCCATTGCCCAAGGCTTGAAGCCCATTACGGCCATTCAAATGGCAACCTTGAACACCGCCGAACATTTCGGCATGGCCAAGGAAATCGGGTCAATCACCCCGGGCCGACGGGCAGATTTAGTGATCACCTCTGACCTCACTTCATTGCCAATTGAATTGGTGATGGCGCGCGGACTTGTGCTGGCTGAACGCGGAAAATTAACCGCCGATATACCGCCCTATGCCTATCCCGAATCTGCGCGAAATTCAGTCAACATGAAACGCGAAATGAACGCTTCGGATTTTGATATCACATCACCTGAAGGTGCCAACGAAGTCACTGCCCGCGTGATAGGCGTCATCGAAAACCAAGCGCCGACCAAAGCTCTCGAGCGCAATTTGAAAGTTGTAGATGGTTTGGTGGAAATGGACCGCAAAAATGATGTGTGCCAGATTGCCGTGGTGGAACGCCACCAGGCCACCGGTCAAGTGGTCAATGCCTTTGTTTCTGGCTTCGGTTATAATGTGCACTGTGCGGTGGCCAGTACTGTAGCCCATGACGCCCACCACATGATTGTGATCGGCACTGATAAATCCAATATGGCCATCGCCGCCAACACGCTAAAAGAATCCAAGGGTGGCATCGTGGTGGTGCGCCAAGGCAATGTGATTGCGCTGGTGGAACTGACCATTGCAGGTCTGATGTCTGAAGAGCGTGCCGAAATCGTTGCCGCCAAAGCCCAAGCCATGGTTGCAGCCATGGCCGAATGTGGCTGCACCTTGAACAATGCCTATATGCAGCATTCGCTCATGGGCCTCGTTGTAATCCCAGAACTTCGCATTTCAGATCAAGGTTTGATCGATGTCACGCAATTTAAGAAAGTGGAATTATTTTTGTGATTTTTGACGGCCATAATGATGTGCTGCTGCGCCTCTATAATAAACACAAACACCGGGTCGAATTGGATTTCGTTTTGGGCGATGGCGAAGGCCAGATGGATTTGCCGCGTATGCGCAAGGGCGGCTGTGTCGGTGGCCTATTTGCCATTTATATTCCAGAAGAAGGAAAACTCGATCAGTTGCATAATTTAATGGCAGGCGCATCATTCGATGTACCCCTGCCAGAACCAATTGACCTGTTTGATGCCTCACCAATTGCCATCACAATGGCGGCCATTTTGCACCGCATTGAAAAGACCTCGGCTGGGGAATTTAAAATTTGCCGCAGCGCAAGTGAAATAAGAACATGCCTTGCTGCGGGAACCATCGCCGCCGTTTTGCACTTGGAAGGTGCAGAAGCCATTGATCAAAATTTAGACGCGCTCGAAGTTTTTTATGCCGCTGGCTTGCGCTCACTGGGTCCGGTGTGGAGCAGACCAAATATATTTGGCCACGGCGTGCCTTTTCGTTTTCCAAGCACCGGCGACACTGGCCCAGGCTTAACCGACACAGGAAAGGCCTTGGTGAAAGCCTGCAATAAAATGGGCATCGCCATTGATCTCTCGCATATAACTGAGCAAGGCTTCTGGGATGTGGCCTCTATCAGCGATATGCCGCTCATTGCTTCGCACTCTAACGCCCATGCCATCTGCAAAAGCTCTCGAAATTTATCCGACAAGCAACTCGATGCGGTTAGAGAGAGTGGTGGCCTTGTGGGCCTCAATTTTGCAACTTGCTTCTTAAATCCAGACGGACAGAGTGAGACCACCACGTCGTTTGCAACAATTTTTCGCCATTTAGATTACTTGATCGAAAAATTAGGTGTGGATCATGTGGGCTTTGGTTCTGATTTTGATGGCGCAGACATGCCAGATGTAATCGGCGATGTTTCCGGCCTCAAACCTCTGCTAACCGCCATGCGCAACAACGGCTATGATGAAGCCACCTTGCGAAAAATCACCCATGAAAATTGGATCAATACACTTGAAAAATCTTGGCTCTAGACCTTGCATGCAGCGTTGCAAAGCTCGTCTAGTGATAAGCTCAAATATCCAGCGCTTCAATGTTGGAGAACGCCGTTCGCAACGCCTTAGACCATTCGGTTGAAAGCATTTTGAAATAGGGGTCATCAGGCCCAATGCGCTTGGTATGTTCAATTTTCAACTTGTCGGTTTCATAAGTAAGAAGATCAATCGGCAAACCCACGCTTAAGTTTGAGCGCAATGTAGAATCGAAGGAAATCAAAATCATTTTAGCAGCCTCGCCCAACTCCATAGAGCTGCGCGCAACCCGGTCTAAAATCGGCTTCCCATATTTATGTTCGCCAATTTGAAAAAATGGTGTGTCTGCCGTGGCCTCGATAAAATTACCGGCAGCATAGATGTTGAAAAGCCGCGGGGGTTCCGAACCAATCTGGCCTCCAAATATAAAGCTGGCCGCAAAAGCCTCGCCATTGGCAGTGAGGAAGCCTTCATCGCTCTCCTTAACGGCCCGCACCGCCCTGCCAACAACATGAGCGGCTTGGAACAAGGTTTTTACAGATTTCAGGGTTTCGCTGCCTTCGGGCGGATGGGCGATTTGTTCTGATAACATGCTGGTGACGGCTTGGGTGACAGCAAGGTTTCCAGCAGTCAGAAGAACAAACACCCTTTCGCCCGGGTATTCCCACGTGTGCAGTTTCTTAAACTTCCCCACATTATCAACGCCAGCATTGGTGCGCGTGTCCGCAGCCATTACCAAGCCTTTTTCGAGTAACATACCTACACAATAAGTCATCAAGTGATTCCGGTTCGTATTGTTTACTGTTGCGCAATCTCGACGCGGACTTCAACGGTCATTTGTTCCCCCGAAGCACCCCCACGTCTCGAACCTTTTACCGGAGCAACTGCCATAGCATCAAGCCCAGCCGCCACACGCACATATTGCTCCGTGGGGCTTTGGCCGTTAGCAGCATCAAAACCAACCCAGCCCAAATCGGCAATGAGCACTTCCGCCCAAGCATGCGCTGCCACCGATGAAGCACCTGTTCCGGTCACAAGATATCCGGTCACGTACCGCGCTGGCATTCCAAGCTCACGAGCCATTCCAACCATGAGATGTGAATGATCTTGGCACACGCCACGTTTTCTCGCGAAAACCTGAGCAGCTGTTGTGTCGGACTGAGAGGTTCCCACTTCATAAGCAATGCGCTCGTGCAAATGGGTCATCAGGCTATGGGCAGTTTCCAGAGCAGTTGATTTCTGCCCCCACTTTGCCAATGCTGCGTGAATTGCAGCATCGGGCATCGTCAACGGGGTTTGGCGCAGAAATACTGTGGCAGGCACCATTGCTGTAAGCCCAAGCACCAAGCCAGCGGCATCTTTCGTTTCAACCTCACCTTCGGCAGTGATGGTATTTTCCTGCTCAAGATTATCAGCGGTCACCAGATGGATTAAATTTCCAAAGCCATCGACATAAGACAAGGCATTCTCAATTCCCGCTGTTGAAATTTTCCAGTTGATGGTTTTCTGGGCATCAAAATTTGCCGGCGTCAGATGCAGCCGCTGCACCAAATAGCTTGGGCGCTCGGCATATCGGTAATGGGTTTGATGGTGAATTCTGATGCGCATGAGATCACGGAAAATGATAAGTCTGGGCAATAGCTCCAGACAGCTTGGTGTTGGTATTCACAAAGTCGCGAATATATTCGTGTAGCCCGGTTTGAAAAATATCCTCCATTTTTCCTGCCCGCAACCTTGCCAAAGTTTGTGCAGCTAATTCATGGCACTGATAGCGCTTACCATGGATCTGGCCCAAACCTTCAAGAGCAGTGTTGATCCACTGATAGCTAAACACCAGCGAACGCGGCATCTCTTCGCGCAACATCATAAATTCGGCAACCAGCCAAGGCCGGTAATGACTATCGCGATAAAACCACCGATAGGCCCGGTGAGCCGAAACACTGCGCAAAATTTGCGCCCATTGTTGCATATCAACTTCTGAGCCCACATCAGAAGGCTTGGGCAGCAAAATGAAATATTTCACATCAAGAATACGCGCAGTGTTATCCGCCCGCTCAATGAAGTTTCCAAGTTGGCTGAAATAATAATTCTCATTACGCAACATTGTGCCAAGAACAGCGCCGCGAAACGACATGGAGCGTTGCTTGACCCATTCCAAGAAAACCGGAAGTCTATCTGCCGAAAGTTCTGATGGCTTCACTAAACTGAGTTCGTTCCAAGTGGCATTGATGCTTTCCCACACATCGCGTGTAAGCGCCGTGCGCACAGTGCGGCCATTGTTGCGCGCCGCGCGAACAACCGATTTAATGCCTGATGGATTGCTTTCATCAAAAATCAAAAAATCTATCACTTTGGCAGCAGTAATATCTTGGTGTTTGGCTTCATAGGTTTGCTCACAGGCTGCACTTAAGAGCGTCGAACGCCATTCATCGCGGTGGCCTTCAACAGCACCCGGCATCAACGAAATGCGGTGGCCCACCTCAAGCAGACGCGCCATGTTTTCCGCCCGTTCCATATAACGCGACATCCAAAACAGCGATGATGCAGTTCGTCCTAACATCAATCCTCCAAGACCCACGTGTCTTTGGTGCCGCCGCCTTGACTGGAGTTTACCACCAGCGAACCCTTTTTGATGGCAACCCGAGTAAGGCCACCCGGCGTGATGCGAACTTTATCGCCAGACAAAACAAATGGCCGCAAATCAACATGGCGCGGAGCAACCCCAGAGGCCGTATAAGTTGGCACCGAAGACAGCGCCAATGTGGGCTGTGCAATATAATTTGAAGGCCTGGATTTTAATTTTGCCCGAAACATTTCAATTTCTTTTTTTGAAGATGTGGGCCCCACCAACATGCCATAACCGCCAGAGCCATGAACCTCCTTCACCACCAATTTAGCGAGATTGTCCAAAACATAAGTTAAGGCCTCAGCCTCACCACAGCGCCACGTTGGCACATTCTTCAGCAAGGGTTTTTCGCCAGTGTAAAATTCAATCACATCGGGCATATAAGTGTAAATTGATTTGTCATCTGCAATACCAGTGCCCGGAGCATTGACGATCGTAACCCGGCCTGCACGGTAGAGATCAACGAGGCCCGGCACACCAATCGCCGAATCTGGTTTGAAAGATAAGGGATCAAGATAGGCATCATCAATCCGGCGGTAAACCACATCAACCTTTTGCGGCTCTTGAGTGGTGCGCATATAAAGCCCACCGTTCGAGACAAAGAGATCAGCCCCTTCGCAAAGCTCAACACCCATTTCGTCAGCCAAAAAGGCATGTTCAAAAAAAGCTGAATTGTGCATGCCGGGTGTCAGAACCACAATTGTGGGCTCACCATCGCAACCTGCAGGTGCTACGCTTTGCAAAGTCTTGCGCAGCAGGGCCGGGTAATTATCAACCGGCGCCACGCGTTGTTTAACAAATAAATCTGGAAACAAGCGCATCATCGCCTCACGGCCCTCGAGCATATAAGAAACGCCTGATGGTGTTCGACAATTATCTTCCAACACATAGAATTCATTCTCAGCAACACGCACAATATCAACGCCGACGATATGCGCATAAATTCCGAGAGCCGGATTTACGCCCACCATCTCTGGAACGAATGCGGCATTTTGCGTGATGATATGATGCGGAATTCGCCCAGCTTTTATAATTTCTTGGCGGTGATAAATATCGTGGATGAAAGCATTGAGGGCGCGCACGCGTTGCTCAATGCCAGCGGAAAGCCTGCGCCATTCAAGGGCTGAAAATATACGTGGTATTATATCAAATGGAATAAGCCGCTCTGACGCTTCGCCTTCGCCATAGACTGCGAATGTAATGCCTTGACGGCGGAAAATATTTTCAGCTTCTCGCTTGGCGCGGTCAACATCTTTGCGGCTGATGGTCTTTAACCAGGTTTCAATCTCGGCATAGGGCTGCCGCACGGGCCCTTTGCCATCGCCCATTTCATTGAACAGCAAACTCATGGACCGACTATCAATCTTTTTTACAAAGTTTGGCAAGGGCCATCACAGTGTCAGGTATGTACACAATGGTCACATGACCAATTATTGAGAAATATGGGCAAATGATTTGAAATCTTGGCTGGGGCGGGAGGGATCGAACCTCCGAATGCCGGAATCAAAATCCGGTGCCTTACCGCTTGGCGACGCCCCAACACAGCAAATGAAGTGTTTTGCTGGCGCGTCTATAGCCGCTTCGTTTTAGAAGGGCAATCACCAGTTTGAAAAAGTTTCGGCTTTATATAAGCCCGAATATTAGGCCTTAACTGGCCCTGTGGAGCCTCGCACAATTAAATCGACTTTCCACAGTTCCTGCACAATGTCACCCTCAGGGTTGGAAATTTGAGCAAGTAGCATTTCTGCAACGCGGTTGCCGGCGGCCCTGATTGAAGAGCTAGTTGTCGTCAGAGACGGAACCAATCCTTCAGCGTTGAGAAACGGCAAGCCGTCATCATGAGCAATCACTGAAATGTCGCGTCCAATCTGCAACCCCATTTCATAAATCGCCCGCATAGCGCCGGAAACCATCAGCATATTTCCTAAAATCAAAGCTGTTGGCCGTTCACTGATTTGCAAGAGACGCTTGGCCTGGCGGTAGCCATTTTCTTCCGTCATGTGGCCGCTCGTAATAATTTGCGGATCAATCGCAAGTCCGCGCTCTGCAAGGGCTAGTTCGTAACCCAGTTTTCGGTGATGCGCGAAGGTCATATGCTCAAAACCATTGATCAAGCCAATGCGCTGGTGACCAAGATCAGTGAGAAGCTTAGTCGCTTTATAAAAGGCGCCTTGATTGTCGATATCCATCCAAGCATAGCCTTCTTCGGAATTCCCAAATCGTCCATGCACTATGAAAGGAAGCTTCATCGCTTTCAGCTCTGCCATGCGCGGATCATCCAAACGCGGCGCAGAAATAACCACGCCATCAACAGCACCGCCCTGCGCATAACGGCGATAAACCGAAAGATCATCCTCAGTGCCGCCCACATGCAGCATCACCTCAAAACCCTGATTGGCATAAACGTCTGCAGCACCCGAAACAAAGTCAGAGAACAAAGGGTCAATCACGAAGCTGCGATCATTGGGAAACACATGGCCAATGGCATGAGCACGCCCCGTGGCCAAGCGTCTTGCATGCGGGTTGGGGCGATAACCAAAGCGCCGAGCTTCCTCATCCACACGACGCCTCGTCTCCTCGGCGACCTCAGGATAGCCATTCAAGGCTCGGCTGACTGTGGTAGGCGAAAGGTTGAGATGTTTGGCAAATTCTTTGAGATTCATAGAGAATATATGGCACAACTCCAAAGCGCTTTCAATATATTGCGTAAAAATCATCGCGTTTATGCTGCGCTGCAATATAGAATAATCAAATAGATATTGACGATTTTTAATAATCGTGGCATCAAGAATTTGTTCAAAGTGCTTTGGAAAAACAATACTAAACAAAGCTAAACACTAACTGATAGCAACTTTGTCAATTAAAATGGGAGGACTACCACGTGAAGAAACAACTTATGCTCTGTGCAGCGCTCGCTGCCATGTTCGTCGCATCGCCAGCTTTTGCGGAACTGAAATATAAGCCAGGTGAAGATGCCAAGTTCGCTTGGGCGAATTTTGATGAATTGAAAAAGACCGACCTTAAGGGCGAAACGCTTACAATTTTCGGACCGTGGCGTGGCGAAGATGAAACTCACTTTCAAGTGGTCTTGGAATATTTCCGCGAAGCAACTGGTGCTGATGTTAAATACTCATCTTCGGAAAACTATGAGCAACAAGTTGTAATCGACACTTCAGCTGGCAGCCCAGCCAACATTTCCGTGTTGCCACAGCCAGGCTTGATCGCCGATCTCGCAGCCAAAGGCTTGCTCAGCCCGTTGACCGATACTGATGCAAAATGGATGGCTGAAAATTATGGCGCTGGTCAATCATGGGTCGATATCGGCAGCTCTAATGATAAAGACGGCACCAAGAAGTTCTTTGGTTTCTCTTACAAAACAGACGTGAAGAGCCTTGTATGGTACAGCCCAGAAAACTTCAAAGATGCTGGCTACGCTGTTCCAAACACAATGGAAGAATTGATCGCCCTTTCTGACAAGATCGTAAAAGATGGTGGCAAGCCATGGTGCATTGGTCTGGGTTCAGGCGGCGCAACGGGCTGGCCAGCAACCGACTGGATTGAAGACATCATGCTGCGCACCCAAACCGGCGCAACTTATGATGGCTGGGTAAACAACACAGTGAAGTTCACTGACCCTGCAGTCATCAATGCTCTCGACATTTTTGCAACATTCGCCAAGAACGACGCTTATGTTGATGGCGGTGCAGCAGGTGTTGCGTCAATCGATTTCCGTGATAGCCCTAAGGGTCTGTTCTCCACGCCACCAAAGTGCTACATGCATCACCAAGCTTCGTTCATTCCATCCTTCTTCCCAGAAGGAACAAAAGTTGGGACTGACGCAGACTTCTTCTACTTCCCAACCTACGCTGCCAAGGCTGATCTCGGCAAACCAGTGCTCGGTGCCGGAACTCTGTTCACGATCACCAAGGATTCAAAAGCCGCGCGTGCCTTTATCGATTATTTGAAGTTGCCATTGGCTCATGAACTTTGGATGGCAGACGGTGGTTTCTTGACTCCGCTCAAATCAGCCAACCCAGCAGCTTATGCCAATGATGCTGCCCGCAAGCAGGGTGATATTATGGCAACTGCCTCAACCTTCCGTTTTGACGGTTCAGATTTGATGCCCGGCAAAATAGGTGCCGGCGCTTTCTGGACTGGCATGGTGGATTTCGTTGGTGGTAAATCATCGGCCGATACAGCAGCCGAAATTCAAAAAGCCTGGGATGCATTAAAGTAACTTAGTTTCCTCCTAAGCTACTGCGACGACGAAGCTCCGGACCACTCCCGGTCCGGAGCTTTCTATACTCAAATTTGTGCACGATCAATCACATCGGGAGTGGCTAAAATGACAGCGCAAATCCTTTATGCCTTTGTAACTGTTTTACTCGGTGTAGCCGGATGCTTCGGCTATTTTTATGGCTCAAACTGGCTGCTCGACAAAACCTTTCCAGCCAATGTGAACAATGATGCCAGTGCCGTGCGCAACTTGCGCATTCAAGCCAACATAAGGCCGTGGCTATTCCTTGGGCCAGCGCTGCTGCTGCTGACAGTCTATCTAATTTTTCCGGTCATTCAAACAATCTACTTGTCATTCCATGATCGCGCTGGTGATAAATATGTGGGTCTGGCAAATTATAAATGGGCCTTTTACGACGATCAATTCCGCCTGTCCATTTTCAATAACATTCTCTGGCTCGCCGTCGTTCCCGCACTTTGCACGTTGCTGGGTCTCATCATTGCGGTGCTCACCGATCGCATTTGGTGGGGCAACCTGGCCAAGAGTCTGGTTTTCATGCCACTTGCCATTTCTTTCGTCGGTGCCAGCGTTATTTGGAAATTCGTTTATGATTATCGCGGTGAAGGTCAAGACCAGATCGGCATTCTCAATGCCATCGTCACTTATTTTGGCGGCGACCCGCAAGTGTGGATAGCGCTGCCATTCTGGAATAATTTTTTCCTTATGGCGATTTTGGTTTGGATTCAAACCGGCTTTGCAACCGTCATTCTCGCCGCAGCTTTGCGCGGCATTCCTGAAGATACACTTGAAGCAGCCACCATTGATGGTGCTGGGCCATTCAAGATTTTCTTCCGCATCATGGTGCCGCAAATCTATTCAACCATTCTCGTGGTCTGGACCACCATCACAGTTCTTGTGCTCAAAATATTCGATATTGTTTTGACCATGACCAACAGCCAGTGGGATACTTCAGTGCTGGCCAATCTGATGTTTGATTGGATGTTCCGTGGTGGCGGTGACTTTGGCCGCGGTGCCGCAATTGCGATTGTTATTATGGTGGCGGTGTTGCCGATCATGATCTGGAACATTCGTCAGGCTAACGCCGAACAGAAGGGACATTGATCATGTGGAAGAGATTTTCTCTTGAGCCTTCTCGCATCGCGCTCAACTTGGCAGTGCTGCTCATCATCGCATTGTGGACTTTTCCAACCGCCGGCCTTTTGATCAGTTCGCTGCGCGATAAAAACGACATCGCCGCCACCGGGTGGTGGACTGCGCTGTCGAGTGCGTCCGTCAACAAAAAGGGCCGCCTCAAAGGTGTTGCCGATCAAGTTGAAAAAGATGGCAAGTTTGTGATCTCTGGCAATTTGCTTGAAGGAGCAGATGCCGTCAGTGGTAAAGTTTCCGCCTTCGGAACCAAAGTGCAAGCCCCTGGTGCTAATGTGGCAGGCTCCACAGTCTCTCTTGAAGGTGGTCGATCACTACAAGTGAATGTAGATGGCTCATACACACTCACATCGCCCAACCCCTTCACTGAAGAAAGTTCTGGCCGCGTATTCTACATTGCATCGCAGCCACCGCGATTTACATTGGATAATTATCAAACGGTGTTGTTCTCTGAAGGCATTGGCCGTTCATTCATCAATTCGCTCACTGTCACCATCCCAGCGACCATCATTCCAATCTTGATTGCAGCCTTTGCGGCCTATGCCTTGGCCTGGATGAAGCTTCCATTTAGAGGGTTGATCATCGCCATCATCGTTGGCCTCTTGGTTGTGCCTCTGCAAATGTCGCTGATACCTTTGCTGAAATTATACAATGCTGCCGGCACATTTATGGGTGTCCCATCCAAAACCTATCTCGGTGTATGGTTGGCGCATACGGGCTTCGGCCTGCCATTCGCAATCTATCTGCTCCGCAGTTACATTGCGGGCCTTCCGAAAGATTTGATTGAATCAGCGCAAATTGATGGTGCCAATGATTTCAAAATATTCCGCCGCGTTGTGTTACCCTTATGTTTTCCAGCACTTGCATCCTTCGCCATTTTCCAATTCTTGTGGGTGTGGAATGATTTGCTCGTGGCTATCGTGTTCTTAGGTTCCGGCCCGGATCAACTGGTGCTTACAGGCAAGCTCAACGCGCTGCTCGGCTCACGCGGCGGCAATTGGGAAATTCTCACAGCATCGGCCTTCGTCACCATCATTGTTCCACTCACTGTGTTCTTCTCATTGCAACGATACTTTGTGCGCGGCCTTCTCGCCGGTTCAGTAAAGGGGGGCTAATTATGGCCAATATCAAACTCACCAATATCAATAAATCCTATGGCTCCCATCATATTATCAAGGATGTAAACCTCGATATTAAGTCCGGTGAGTTCATTGTGTTCGTGGGCCCATCAGGCTGCGGCAAGTCAACACTGCTGCGCGCAATTTCTGGTCTTGATCAAGTAACCTCCGGCACATTGGAAATTGATAATGCAGTGGTCAATGATGTGCCGCCATCCAAGCGCGGCATCGCCATGGTGTTCCAATCCTACGCGCTTTATCCACACATGAGCGTATTCGAAAACATTGGATTTGCACTGGAAAATCAAGGTCTGCCACGCGCTGAAATTAAACGGAAGGTTGAGGCTGTCGGCGAATTGTTGCAGCTCACATCATATCTGGCACGCCTACCAAAAGCTCTCTCTGGTGGCCAGCGCCAACGCGTGGCCATTGGCCGTGCCATTGTGCGCGGCGCTAAAGTGTTCTTGTTTGATGAGCCATTGTCAAATCTTGATGCAGCACTGCGGGTGCAAATGCGCATGGAAATTGCCAAGTTAAAACGCGATCTTCCCAATACAACGATGGTTTATGTAACCCATGACCAAGTGGAAGCCATGACCATGGCAGACCGCATTGTGGTGCTGCAAGCGGGCCGCGTGATGCAAGTGGGAACTCCAATGGAGCTTTACGAAAGTCCAAACAGCGTATTTGTGGCTGGCTTTATTGGCTCGCCAAAAATGAACTTCATCACCGGACGTCCTGCTGAAAAACTGTTGGCCAAAACCATCGGTGTGCGGCCAGAGCATTTTGAATTTTCAAAAACCGCCACTGATAT
>JANOUE010000015.1:0-5625 GCA_031416755.1 Hyphomicrobiales bacterium | reverse complement strand
CAACTTAAAGACCCGCTCGGACTCTGCCTTAAAACGACCCAAGCAGTCTGAAACCAAACAAACCCCAAACAACCAACATCAAAATGCGGTCCAATCGTACAACGACATGACTCCTCATCGGCAAAACATGAATTATGCAATAGTTCCCTGCGGGGGAGAGGGACAAGTAGAGGTTATTCTGTTTGGCCGCCGCCATCTTTCCAATCTTGGAATTTGCCGAGGTTCAGCACTTTTGTGTAACCCATTTCTTTCAGGGTTTGGCCTGCCAGTGCGGCTCTGCCGCCGGAGGCACAATAGGTAATCAGGGTTTTCTCTGGGGTGATGTCTTTCACATAAGTCGGCGATGCCGGATCAACTTTCGATTCCAAAAGTCCACGCTGCACATGAAGTGCACCTTTCACTTTGCCCAGCGCCACCTCTGTGCCATCGCGCACGTCCAGAAAAACCACGTTGGGATCCCCCAGCAGCTTCTTGGCATCTTCCACGGAAATGGTTTCAACTGCGGCGCGGGCGGAGGCCAGCATATCAGCGTAAGTTTTTGTCATTTTCTCTCTCCTTGATGTTTCTTTAAATCAGTTTCCAATTCGCCGTAACCCGTATAGCGATATTCATAAGCCAAGCCCAGTTTTGTAGCCGCAGCTTGGGCTTTGATTTCCATGTCTTGATCGCGCGTTTGCGCGAGATAGACGACCTTCTCATAATGCTGGAAATAATCGTCGCGCAGTTCGGGGTGTTTATCCAACCCTAGGCCCTGCCACATCAGTTTGTCAAAATGCCGTGCGAGATAATCGGTGAGGAAAAAACTTCTCATATCTTCATCGCCACGCGCGGCGAATTTTTCATTGCCGCTATAAAAGGCATAGCAATGTGGACCTCGAATACGCTCGACGCCCTCTTCGTCCAACATAGCATCCAATTGCCCGCCAGTGCCGCAATCGCCGTAGAGCACGAAGATTTTTTTATAGTCATTGCGGTTCGCCCTAATTTTCTCGCGCAAGGCGGGCACAATGAATTGTGGAGTGTTGTGCCATTTGGCGGGAAGGCATTGCACATCGAAGGCTTGCCATTTATTTTGTTGAATGAGGTCGATAATTTCGCGCGCCAGTGCCCCGCAAGCCAGCAGCAGCACTTCGCCAGCACCCGCATTGAAGGCAAAATTATCTGCTGGCGCAAGATCGAGTTGAGTGGGCGTCAATTGGATCGTTTTCATTTTGTTTACCATACGCCAGTTTCATCACAGAAATGATAAAATGCAATGCACTGCCGTTAAACCAAATTAACATGTTCCAGTTAGTTTGACTACTTATCCACTGGTTACCAAGCAAATTGCCGGTCCCATAGGGTAAGTGCTGTTAAAACAATTTTTTTGGAGAGAATAAATGAACAAGTTTCTTAAAGACGAATCAGGCGCAACTGCAATTGAATACGGTCTAATCGCCGCTGCAATGTCAGTCTGCTTGATCGCTGTTATGCCTTTGATCACAGCTGGCCTTACAACCAAGTTCACTGCAATTGGCGTTTCTCTCGCTAAGTAAGCAGTTGCTTAAATTTAAAGAAAAGGCGCTGGTTTCCAGCGCCTTTTTTTGTTCTCCGTGCGGAAACACATTTAAGATTTTTTAACTACGCGGCATTTCTGAGTGCTGAAACTTAGAACTATTTCAAAATTAATCTTTTTGTTTCAAAAAAATTTAATGGCCGTCGTTTAAATTTGTTTCATGCCCGCTGGTTTCAAGCAAAGTTTGGAAATTCGGGGGTGTGTGCTGTTTTTTACAATTTTGGAGAGTTCAAATGAATAAGTTTCTTAAAGATGAATCAGGCGCAACTGCAATTGAATACGGTCTAATCGCCGCTGCAATGTCAGTCTGCTTGATCGCAGTTATGCCATTGATCACCGCTGGTCTTACAACCAAATTCACAGCTATCGGTGTTGCTCTCGCTAAATAAGCGACTGCAGAAAAATCAAGGAAGGCGCTGGTTTCCAGCGCCTTTCTTATTGGGCCCCGGCCAATTGATTATGCTTGCGAGCCATAAAGCTTTTGGCAGTTTCGACGGCCACAGCAGCATCGCGGCAATAAGCATCGGCGCCAACTGCTTTGGCAAATTCTTCGTTCAGAGGTGCGCCACCGACGAGAACGATGTAATCATCACGAATGCCTTTTTCTTTCATCGTGTCGATGACCACTTTCATATAAGGCATGGTGGTGGTGAGCAAGGCTGACATACCGACGATGTCTGGTTCATGTTCTTCAATGGCCTTCAAATAATTTTCAACCGGATTGTTAATGCCGAGGTTGATCACTTCAAAGCCAGCACCCTCCATCATCATCCCGACCAAGTTCTTGCCGATATCGTGAATGTCACCTTTCACAGTGCCGATAATCATTTTGCCCAAACGGGGTGCGCCTGTGGCAATCAGCAAGGGTCGCAAAATAGCCATGCCAGCTTTCATGGAATTGGCGGCAAGCAAAACTTCTGGCACGAAAAGAATGCCATCGCGAAAATCGATGCCCACAATGCGCATACCTTCAACGAGACCTTCGGTGAGAGTTTTGTAGGGGGTCCAACCGCGGCCGAGAAGAATGTGAACACCCTCCTCCACTTCTTCCTTGAGGCCATCATAAAGATCATCGTGAATTTGCTGCACGAGTTCTTCATCGTTCAGGCTGTTGAGATCAAGATCGCCGGTGTCGCTCATGGGGGCACTCCAAGGAACTGGTTAATGTAGCTCTAAGATAGGCGGCAAGGGTTAGAAAACTCCAACCCGCGCGACATGCACTTGCCCGAAACCGACAGTTGAGACAAGTCATTTGAAGCGCTATGAGGGATGAAATAGGATCATAGAATTCATGTCGAGATACAATATTGATACGGTGCGGGCGCAATTTCCGGCCTTGGCTTTGGCGGATGCGGTAGGCCCAAGGGTTTATTTTGATAATCCGGCGGGCACGCAGGTGCCGCAACAGGTGATTGACCGTACAGTTGAATGCCTCATTCACAAAAATGCTAATTTAGGTGGTTATTTCCAAACTACGTTGGATGTTGATCAATTGGTAAATGATGCGCGTCAAGCTTGCGCAGATTTCTACAACGCAGCTTTTGCGGATGAAATTGTATTTGGTCAGAACATGACAACGCTGACACTGCATTTTTCGCGTTGCCTTGGCAAACAGTTCAAAGCGGGCGACGAGATTGTGCTGAGCCGCATGGAGCATGATGCCAATGTTGCACCATGGTTGTTGCTGGCGGATGATTTGGGTTTGGTTGTGCGCTGGATGGATTTTGATCCGGAGACATATGAGTTTCCAGTGGATGCACTTAGTAAAGTGTTGAGCAGCAAAACCAAATTGCTGGCCATGGGCATGGCCTCGAATTGCACAGGTACTGTGCATGATGTGGCGGCCTTTACGCGAGAAGCCAAGGCTGTTGGTGCCATTGTTTATCTCGATGCTGTTCAATATGCGCCACACTATTCAATTGATGTGCAAGCATTGGGGGCAGATGTTGTGGTGTCATCGGCCTATAAGTGGTTTGGGCCGCATATGGGTATTTTGTGGGGGCGACGCGAATTATTGCAGCAAACGTTCGGCTATAAGGTGCGTGCGGTTGGTGAGGACTTGCCACATAAATTTGAAACTGGAACGCTTTCGCACGAAGGCATGGCCGGGTGCCTGGGGGCCATTGAATATCTTGAGCAGTTTGGCAAGGGCGACACACGTGCTGCAAAGTTAAAATCTGCGTGGGATGTGATGGTTGCTTATGAGCATAAAATCACCACGCAACTGATTTCTGGTTTGCGCGGAGTTCAGGGCCTTACGGTTCGCGGTGTCACTTCCGCAAATGCAATGCACAGGCGCGTGCCCACAGTTTCATTTACAGTTGATGGCGTGCATCCAGAAAAACTTGCCAAACATTTTGCGCGAGACAATATTTTTGTGTGGTCTGGGCACAATTATGCTTTGGAACCCATTAATCGTATGGGATTGATGGCCCAAGGCGGCGTGCTGCGGGTTGGGCTGGCGCATTATAATACGGCGGCGGAAGTGGACCAGCTATTAGTTTCACTCGCGCGCGCATTGGCATAAGGGATTAGAATGGTTTATAAAATTGCGGTCGTTGGTCTTGGTAAAATTGCACATGATCAGCATTTACCCTGCATTGCTAAGAATGCGAATTTCAAGTTGGTGGCAGGTGTAAGTCGCAATGCAAAACTAGAAAATGTACCGTGTTTTGAATCGCTTGAGGTGCTGATTAAAAGTGGCATGTCAATTGATGCGGTGGCTCTTTGCACTCCACCCTCAGTGCGCTTGGGCATGGCGCTGCAGGCTTTGGATGCGGGCTATCAGGTGCTGATCGAAAAGCCACCAACACCCACGCTTGGTGAATTGTTTGCGATGATTGATTATGCCAAAGCCAAGGCCTGCGTGCTCTATGCCACTTGGCATTCACGCTATAATCAGGCTGTTGATGAAGCCAAACGTTTGCTTGCGGGCAAGGATATTGCAAAACTCAAAGTGACGTGGCGCGAAGATGTTAGGCGTTGGCACCCCAATCAAGAGTGGATTTGGGAGCCGGGTGGATTTGGCGTGTTCGACCCCGGCATCAATGCGCTTTCAATTGTTACTAAAATTATGCCGCAGCCGATTTATGTTGAAAGTGCGGTGATCGAAGTGCCTTCCAACAAGGCTACGCCGATCGCCGCGCAGATTAAATTCAAACACGCCGATGGCCGTAAAGCCGCCATGAGCGCTGATTTTGATTGGCGGCAAACTGGCGAGCAAACTTGGGAAATTGAAATTGCCACTGTGGATGGCATGAGCCTGTTCTTGAAAAAAGGCGGGACGGTTCTCATCGTCAATGGAAAAACCATCATGCAAGCGCCCATGGAAGAATATGAAATGATCTATGCGCGCTTTGCTGAACTGCTGAAATCTGGGCAGAGCAGCGCTGATGTCACACCACTGCAATTGGTGTGTGACTGCTTTATGCTGGGCAGGCCGAAAGTGGTGGAGGCGTTTATTTAAAGAATCGCTGTCACAAGACGATCAAGTTTCGTGCCTTCACGATAGAGTTTTTTAACAGCATAGGCGGCGAAAAGTGCCACCCCTGCACCGCCCAAAATATCGGACGCATAATGCAGTCCGACGTAAACGCGAGAGATGCAAACCAGCGCCGCCAATGTGAGAAATATAAATGACCAGCGGCGCAAACCTTGTAGTACAAATGCAAAAAAGATTGAAAGCGATGCAATTGCATGATCCGATGGGAAAGACCAATCGGCAGTTCTGGGTACGATCAGATGGCTTAGCCCTGCATCATAGGGGCGAATGCGGTGGATAAAAACCAGCATGATCTGGGCAAGTGCTAGGCCCAACAGAAATGACAATCCCGCCGCAACACCTGTGTGGCGCTTATGGTCTCGTGGTTTTTTTGACCACCATTGCAAGACCACCAGCAGCACCATGAATGGTACACCGAAAGTGGTGATCTCGACCATAACTTGATCGAGTGCGGCACTTTGGCCAGCAAAACTATTGATCCATTTGGTGATGGTTGAGTCCAATTAACTCCGCCGTCTTTCTCTGCGCGCAGCACCCTCGGCTGCTTGATCAATGCCTTTGGCCAAAG
>JANOUE010000014.1:0-18240 GCA_031416755.1 Hyphomicrobiales bacterium | reverse complement strand
TTCAAAAAGGCGGGCAATGAAACGAAGGCGTTCGTCCATCTCCGAACTCACTTTCCACGGCATCTCCACCTCCCACCGTTGTCTAAAACAGTAAAAAGTGTAACCTAAGTGTCCGGTACAGTTTGTCACCTATGTGTCAGGCCGTACACCACCTGTGCTGGATTGAAAGGTAATCGTGTCGGAAATCGCCACCCGTCCAATAAATCGACTTGATATCCATAATTCGGAAGTGCCTGTCTTATGCCGCTCGTGTGAGACCAGACATCAAGGTATTTGCGGTGTCTTGACACCCGATCAGCTCGTGACCCTCAGCCGCCATACTGTCAAGCACACAGTAGAACCAGATCACGCGATCGTCAGAGAAGGAGAAACCGAGGAACGGTTTTCAAACATTATTAGCGGTGTTGTAAAACTCAGCAAACTTACTGAGGATGGCCGGCGTCAAATCGTCAGTTTACAATTTGCTCCAGATTTCCTCGGGCGCCCTTTCAGCCAACACAGCGACTGTGAAGTCGAAGCCGCAACTGAGGTCAAGCTTTGTTCTTTTCCTCGAAACACACTTTTGTCTATGATAAAATCCAGCCCTGAACTGGAGCACAAGCTTTTTGCGCAAGCCAGTCGCGAGTTGCAGGAAGCTCGTGATTGGTTACTGACTTTAGGCCGTAAATCCGCCATTGAAAAAGTCGCGACATTTCTGCATTTTGTTGCCACGCGCATCAACCCTGAAAATGCTGCGGAATCTTCGCCGCTTCTTATCGATTTACCGCTGAACAGGGCGGATATTGCTGATTACCTCGGCCTCACAATTGAGACTGTGAGCAGACAAATTACCAAATTGCGCAACGCAGGTGTGATTGTTGTAGTTAACAATCGCACCATTGAAATCCCAGATGTTCAAAAATTAGAAAAACTTTCGAATTGAGCTGCTATTTGAGTGTCTTCAAATATGCGATGAGATTTTCCCGCTCTTCGGGTTTTGCAATGCCGCCAAACGCCATCTTGGTTCCAGCCACGACGCCTTTTGGTTTTTCCAGATAGGCATTTAAAGTTGCTTCGTCCCAACCAGGAACAGTTGCAGCATAGGCAGTCATGGCTTCCGAATATTTATAGCCTTCTATTGCGGCGACCTTGCGTCCAACGATGCCTATCATATGCGGACCCAGCTTATTTGTAGCTTTCTTGGATTCATGGCACGCAACACACTTTTTAAAAGTAATTTCTCCTTGGACCACATCACCGTCAGCCAAGGCAGATGTTACGAAGGAATGCAGAATACCAGCAGTCAAAATTACAGCACGCGACATATTCATCTTTTTTCTCCTGTTCAAGATCACACGGGCAAAACTATCTGAAAATATTCTTCATTGCTTTGACATGTATCAATGAAGTGCAGACCGGGACTGCTTATTTTTAACAATGAACAGCAAAGGAGAAAATCATGTTTCGCGAAATCTCTTCTCTTCCTTCCACCTCAAGGCGCAATTTTTTGACCACCTCGGCCACCACCCTTGGCAGTCTGGCGGGCACTGCCGCACTTACCATGAAGCCAACATTGGTGGCGGCTGCACCAATCGACCTTTCGAAATTAAAGCGTGTGAAACAGGAAATGGTAGCTCCACCTTTCGCACCCGCCCACGAACAAACTGCAGGCGTGGAACCTAAAATTGTCGAAATCAACTTCGACATCATCGAGAAAAAAATGGTCATTGACGATGAGGGTACCGAGGTTTGGGCTCTAACTTACAATGGCTCGGTTCCGGGCCCACTGATTGTTGTGCATGAAGGTGATTATGTTGAACTCACACTTCGCAATCTGCCAACCAACATCATGGAACACAATATTGACTTTCATGCCTCTACCGGCGCTTTGGGTGGTGGCGCGTTGACCAAAGTATTGCCCGGTGAGCAAACAATATTGCGCTGGAAGGCCACAAAACAGGGCGTATTTGTCTATCACTGTGCGCCAGAAGGCATCATGATTCCCTATCACGTCGTTCACGGCATGAATGGAGCTGTCATGGTGTTGCCGCGCGACGGGCTGAAAGATGCCAAGGGCCAGCCCTACAAATACGACAAGGTTTTCTATGTTGGCGAACAGGACTATTATATCCCGAAAAACGAGAAGGGTGAGTACAAAAAGTATGATATGGCAGGCGAGAATATGTCAGACGCGCTTGAAGTCATGCGCGGCCTCATCCCTTCCCATGTGGTATTCAGTGGAGCCAGAGGAGCACTCACGGGCGACAATGCTTTAAAAGCCAAAGTTGGAGAAAAAGTGTTGTTCATTCACGCTCAAGCCAACCGCGACTCGCGTCCCCATTTGATTGGTGGTCACGGCGACTTGGTTTGGGAAACCGGTTCATTTGCTGATGTGCCAGCAACAGACCTTGAAACCTGGTTCATTCGCGGCGGTTCTGCTGGTGCCATGGTCTATGAATTTCGCCAGCCAGGAGTTTATGCTTACGTCAATCACAACCTTATTGAAGCCGTCATGTTGGGGGCCACGGCCCATGTTGTGGTGGATGGCGAATGGAACGACGATCTGATGATGCAGGTTGCAAAACCAGAAGCCTTCTCGATGTAAAATTATGCTTGGCGCTCGCAGTTTTCTTTTGACCTCAGGATTGGTTCTTGCCGTGACGCTTTATGCGCCTTGGCAAGAGCAACCACTCTTGTTGGACTGGTACGATGTGGGCCATGGCCTTTCTGTCATGCGCCATGAAGTGACAATTGCCCAATGGCAACTTTGTGTGGACGATGGCGCTTGCAGCTTCTCACCAAAGTCTGTCCCTGGAGCTGAAAACAAAACATTCCCAGTCACAGGTATTGGTGCTTTGGACGCGCAAGAATTTGTGACTTGGGCGCAAAAGGCCAGCAAACAAGATGTGCAACTCCCTACACTTGAGCAATGGTATGCATTTTCAGAAATAACAAAATTTCCTACAGCCAAACGCTTTGAAGATCCGCGCTTGGCTTGGGCAGCCAGCTATGGCAGTGAGGCGAATGTTGACCCAACGCTCAGAGTTTCTGGTGGCTTTGGCATGACATCAAAACAGATTGCTGATGTAAAAGGTAATGTCTGGGAATGGACATCAAGTTGCGTGGTGGTCGCAAGTCCCGGTCATTGCCCGGCTTATTTTGTCGCAGGCGAGCATGAAGCGAAAGTTCCTATATTTGTGCGAGACCCGTCATCAGGCGGTTGTTCATCGGGAACACCACCAACTCATCTCGGCTTGAGGTTGGTATTGAAAGCAGATTGAGAAGTTATCATCACAGACAGAATGCAGAATCCATCAGGGCCTCAGCCCGGCTTTGCTTGTAACGATCGTAAATCTTGTAACCAGTCTTGCGCGATATCCCGAACTCAACACACAAATCCGTCATTGCCTCACCTTCAAGAAGGCGGGCAATGAAACGAAGGCGTTTGTCCATCTCCGAACTCACTTTCCACAGCATCTCCACCTCCCACCGTTGTCTAAAACAGCAAAAAGTGTAACCTATGTGTCTGGTACAGTTTGTCACCTATGGGTCAGGCCGTACATTTGGGAATTTTTGAGGACGTGAGTGATGGATTTTGATGGGCTGTTTGCCTCCAAGTTAGAAAACCTGAAACAGGAAGGCCGCTACCGCGTGTTTATGGATATGGAACGCCAAGCCGGGCAGTTTCCTAAAGCCAAACGTCATCTCGCCAACGGCAGCACCCAAGATGTAACGATCTGGTGCTCTAATGATTATCTCGGCATGGGCCAACACCCAGCAGTGCTTGCGGCCATGCATGAAGCTATCGATAAATGTGGCGCAGGTGCTGGCGGCACGCGCAATATTTCTGGCACCAATCACTATCATGTGGAACTTGAGAGAGAACTAGCAGATTTGCACGGCAAAGAAGCAGCCTTGCTGTTTAACTCAGGCTACATGTCTAACTGGACCAGCCTTTCCACATTGGCAGCCGGCCTGCCAGATTGCGTAGTTCTCTCTGATGCCGCAAACCATGCTTCAATGATTGAAGGCATTCGCCACAGCCGCGCTGAAAAACACATCTTCAAACACAATGATATGGCCGATCTGGAAAGCCACCTGCAAACAGCCGCAATCCGCCCGGTGATCATCGCCTTTGAATCAGTTTATTCCATGGATGGAGATTTTGGCCGCATTGCCGAGATTTGCGATCTTGCGGATAAATATGGCGCACTCACGTATTTGGATGAAGTGCATGGCGTTGGCCTTTATGGAAAGCGCGGCGGCGGTTTGGCCGAACAGCTTGGCTTAATGCAGCGCATTTCAGTGATCGAAGGCACATTGGCAAAGGCTTTCGGCGTGGTGGGTGGTTACATAACCGGAAGTGCTGTGCTCTGTGATTATGTGCGCAGCCATGCTTCAGGGTTCATATTTTCATCAGCCCTTCCGCCAGCCGTTGCAGCTGGTGCCACTGCCGCAATCCGTCATTTAAAAAATTCAGAATTTGAGCGCGCCCGTTTGCGCAACCGCGTAGCTAAAGTGAAGGCGGCTTTAGACAAAGCAGGCATCCCTCACATGGGCAATGCCAGCCACATTATTCCGGTGCTGGTGGGCGATGCCCACAAATGCAAATGGATCAGCGATTATTTGCTCGATCATCATGGCATTTACATTCAGCCCATCAACTATCCAACCGTGCCGCGCGGCACGGAGCGTTTGCGCATAACACCAACTCCCAACCATTCTGACGCTGATATAGAGCTGTTGATCAAGGCCATTGATAGCCTGTGGCAGCAATGCGCCTTGGCCAGAGCCGTGGCATGAAGCAAGTTTCCAATCTGCGCGGCATTGGCTTTATGTTGGCTGGAGCCGGCACTTTTGTTTTCAACGACAGTTTGATGAAAATAGCGCTGGTCGATTTGCCGCCTTACCAAGTGCTCGTGATGCGCGGGCTTTCCGGAACCATCTGCGCAATTGCGCTGCTGGCGTTTATGGGCGATCTAAAAAAATTGCCCCAAGCTTTGAACCGCTGGGTGTTCTTGCGTGCAATTTTAGAGGTAGGCGCAATTCTCACTTATATTTTAGCACTTGCTAACGCAAGCATCGGTGACGTCACAGCCATATTCCAAATCACGCCACTTCTCGTGATTTTGGGTATGATTTTTATCCACCGTGAAAGCGCCAATTTAACCCGCCTCGCCTTGATTGCTCTGGGCTTTGCCGGGGCTCTATTTGTGGCCCAACCCGGCGCTGGCACAACATCGCCATTCATCCTCTTTGCCTTTTGCACGGCCATATTTGCAGCTTTGCGTGATTTAGCTGGCAGGCGCGTGACCACAGCCATCCCTGCCCTCGCCGCAACCCTCATAACCATTATATTGGTGATGGTCGGAGCCGCAATTGCGAATCTTGGCAGTGAACAATGGCTGGCTCCAAGTGCTTATCACATCGTCCTCATGGCTGCTGCGGGCTTTTTTATGATGCTTGGCCACATGTTCATATTTCTGGCTTATCGCAATGCGTCAGCTCAATCCGTGGCCCCGTTCTATTATGCATTTATGATTTGGGCCATTGTGTTGGGCTATCTGTTATTTGGCGATGTTCCAAATGCTCTATCCATGACTGGAATGTTACTTATTTTGGCCAGTGGATTAGGCATCGTTTATCTCGAACGCCACTTAAGCAAAAACCATCCACAGCCCTTTCCTGAGGCTTGAATTTGGCCACTTAAACCGCCAATGTCTTTGTCCTATCAAGTTTCTGGGATGAGTTTTGACGATGCGTGTAACTATTGAAAGATCGGGTTTCCTGAAGGCCCTGAACCATGTGCAAAGCGTGGTAGAACGCCGCAACACCATTCCAATTCTCTCCAATGTTTTGGTGCAAGCTGCGGGCGGCAAGGTGAAACTCACCGCCACCGATTTGGACATCGAAATCGTCGAGTCAGTTGTAGCCGACGTAAGCCGCGAAGGTGCCGCCACTGTGCCTGCGCACTTGCTCTATGACATCGTGCGCAAATTGCCGGACGGCGCGCAATTGGAGTTGGAACAAGGCCCAGATTCTGGACGCATCGCCATTCACGCTGGTCGCTCGCGATTTGCTTTGCAAGCGCTGCCGCCCGAAGATTTCCCTGATCTCTCCAGCGGTGAATTCGGCAATACATTTTCGCTTGCCACATCCGAACTGAAATATTTAATTGAGCGAACTCGATTTGCCATTTCCACTGAAGAAACGCGTTATTACTTAAACGGCATTTATCTGCATGAAGTGCAAGCTGGCGGCTTGCTGCGCGCTGTGGCAACGGATGGTCATCGCTTGGCACAAGCACAAATGTCCCTGCCTGCCGGTGCCGCCGGAATGCCCGGCATCATCGTGCCCCGAAAAACCGTTCTTGAAATCGTAAAGCTGATGGAAGGCGAGGATGGTGACGTCGAAGTTTCTGTCTCAACAGCCAAAATCCGTTTCAATGTTGGTAAGTTGGTCCTGACGTCGAAATTGATTGATGGCACCTTCCCGGATTATGAGCGCGTGATCCCGCGCAACAATGACAAGATTTTGGAAGCAGATACCAAAAGTTTCTCAGAAGCCGTCGACCGCGTATCTACCATCAGCTTTGAAAAAAGCCGTGCCGTTAAATTGAACATCGCATCAGGCAAATTGACCTTGACCGTGAACAATCCAGACAGTGGTTCGGCCGAAGAAGAGTTGGCAGTATCCTATGACCGCGATGAAATCGAAATCGGTTTCAATTCGCGTTATCTGCTCGATGTGGCCGGCCAGATTAAAGCTTCAAACATGCGCTTTGAATTAGCTGATTCAGGGTCCCCCACAGTCATTCGCGATCCCGATGATGCCCATTCGCTTTATGTTTTGATGCCAATGCGGGTCTAAACTCAAAGTTCGGTCATCCCGACTTTCGTCGGGATGACACAAATACTTTAATTAAAGGCCGCAAATAATCTCCACCTTCGCCGTAACCCGCCTTACACTTTCTGATTTCCGCAATTATCAATCTTTGCGGATTAATCCGTCGCGCCCGCTCATAGCACTTACTGGTCAAAATGGTGCCGGCAAAACCAATGTGCTTGAGGCGATATCCCTTTTGGTCCCCGGCCGTGGCCTTCGTGGCACAGCATTCAATGTCATCGCCCGCCTCGAAGGCTCGGCCTCATGGGCTGTGGCAGCCGATGTCACCGTGCCAGAAGGCGAGTTTAAAATTGGCACAGGTTTTGAAGGTGATCCACTGGCCCAAGACGGTGGCTCCTCAGGCCGCAGCGCCATGATTGATGGCCAGCCTCAACGCAGCCCGGGCGTGCTTTCGAACTACCTCAAAATGCTCTGGCTCACCCCCGCCATGGACCGCCTCTTTGCCGGCCCGGCCTCTGATCGCAGGCGTTTCTTCGACCGGCTGGTGATCAGCTTTGACAGCCACCATGGTGCCCGCGTTTCGGCTTTCGAAAAACTCATGCGCGAGCGCAATTTTCTCCTGCAAGATCCGCGCTGCGATTATGTTTGGCTTGGCTCCATTGAAACTCAAATGGCCGAGCACGCGGTAGCCATTTCGGCCTCACGCAATGAAGCCGCAAATGTGCTCGCAAAACACTTTGCCGGCCATGCAGAATCTTCGCCTTTTCCATGGGGAATTTTGCAACTGAATGGTGCCATTGAAACCCTGGTTTTACAAAAACCAGCCGTGCAAGCGGAATCAGAATATGCTATGATTCTCAAGGATCAGCGCGGGTTAGACCGCGCCCAGGGACGCACACTGAAAGGCCCGCACCGCACTGATTTTTCAGTGCTGCACGGACCAAAATCGCAAAGCGCAGAACTGTGTTCCACCGGTGAGCAAAAGGCCCTTTTGATCGGTTTGATCTTGGCCCATGCCCGCGCGGTCAAAGAGCTTGTGGGCGCAAGCCCGGTGTTGCTTCTCGATGAAGTGGCCGCACATTTAGATGTGCACCGCAGGCGAGGTTTGTTTGAAGCGCTCACAGCGCTGGGCGTGCAGGCTTGGATGACAGGCACTGACGCCAGTTTGTTTGATGAAGCAGGCAAAGCTTCAAGCCTATACAATGTTGAACACGGCACGATTTTGGAAGTGAAGACTTAATGACCGACGACGAACAAGCCATTGAACAAATTGCCAGCGACAAACGCGCCGAAGCCATTGCCAATTATGGCGCGGACTCAATCCGCGTTCTCAAAGGTCTGGATGCAGTGCGCAAGCGCCCCGGCATGTATATTGGCGACACCGATGATGGCTCAGGCTTGCATCATATGGTTTACGAAGTGGTCGACAACGCAATTGACGAAGCGCTTGCGGGCCACGCCACTCACGTCACCGTAACATTAAATGCTGACGGTTCTGTGACAGTCACCGACAATGGCCGCGGCATTCCAACAGATATTCACAAATCCGAAGGCGTATCTGCTGCCGAAGTTATCATGACTCAACTTCATGCCGGTGGTAAGTTTGACCAGAACTCTTACAAGGTATCAGGAGGCTTGCACGGTGTCGGCGTTTCCGTAGTCAACGCATTGTCAGTGTCGTTGAAACTCACCATTCACCGCAACGGCCGCACCCATTACATGAGCTTCACCCATGGCGATGCCGATGCACCGCTCAAAGAAATTGGCGATGCCGAAGGTAAACGCGGCACCGAAGTCACCTTCTTGCCTTCCACCGAAACCTTCACGAAAACTGAATTTGATTTTGGCACCTTGGAACACCGCCTGCGCGAACTGGCATTCCTAAATTCAGGCGTGCGCATCGTGCTCACTGATAAGCGCGGTGTGGAGCCAAATGTGTTAGAACTTTACTATGAAGGCGGCATTGTCGCTTTCGTGCGCTATTTAGATCGCAGCAAGCAAGGCCTGATCAAAGCCCCCATCATGATCTCCGGTGAGAAAGATGGGATCAGCATAGAATGCGCCTTGTGGTGGAATGACAGCTATAACGAAAGCGTCTTCCCCTTCACCAATAACATCCCGCAGCGCGATGGCGGAACCCACATGGCCGGTTTCCGTGGCGGCCTAACCCGCATCATCAACGCCTATGCTGTTGAAAGCGGTGTCGCCAAAAAGGAAAAAGTGGCCATTACTGGCGATGACGCACGCGAAGGCCTCACGTGTGTTTTATCGGTGAAAGTTCCTGATCCAAAATTCTCGTCACAAACCAAAGACAAACTTGTATCATCTGAAGTGCGCCCGGTTGTTGAAAGTTTGATCAACGAACAGCTTGGCGCTTGGTTTGAAGAACACCCTGCGGACGCCAAAACCATTGTTGGCAAAGTGGTGGAAGCGGCAGCCGCACGCGAAGCTGCCCGTAAAGCCCGCGAACTTACACGGCGCAAAGGCGCACTGGATATATCGTCGCTGCCCGGAAAATTGGCCGACTGCCAAGAACGCGACCCAGCACTGTGTGAACTTTTCATCGTGGAAGGAGACTCAGCAGGTGGTTCTGCCAAGCAAGCGCGCAACCGCGAAAATCAAGCCGTGCTGCCTCTGCGCGGAAAAATTCTAAACGTAGAGCGCGCCCGTTTTGACAAGATGCTAGGCTCCGAACAAATTGGAACTTTAATCACCTGTTTGGGCGCTGGCATCGGCCGCGATGAAAATGGCGATGGCTTTAATGTTGAAAAATTGCGCTATCACAAAATCATCATCATGACCGACGCCGACGTCGACGGTGCACATATCAGAACTCTGTTGCTCACCTTCTTCTACCGCCAAATGCGCGAAATTGTCGAACGCGGGCATTTGTATATTGCCCAACCTCCACTCTATAAAATCAAGCGCGGCAGTTCCGAGCAATATATCAAAGACGAAAAAGGTTTGGACGCCAATCTCGTTGAAGTCGGTCTCGAAGGTGTGAGTTTGGTGCTGGCCGATGGCAGCGAACGCGCCGGACCCGATCTGCGTATGATCGTCGATGAAGCATTGGCAATTCGCACAATCATTGAAGCCCTGCATTCGCGCTACCCCACCCACATCATTGAACAAGTAGCCATTGCTGGTTCGCTCAATCCCGAAATCATCGGCACGCAAGAAAATGCGGAAGGTGCAGCGGCCTATATTGCCAAACGCCTCGATGTCATTTCCGATGAAACCGAGAGGAATTGGCATGGCCTTGCGGCTGCCGATGGCGGCCTGGTGTTTAACCGCGAATTGCGCGGCGTGAAAGAAAGCTGGCACATTGATGGCAAGTTGATTGCCTCACAAGATGCGATGCGACTTGATAAGAAAACTCCACATTTGCAAGAAATCTATGCCCGCCCGGCAAAGCTGCGGCGTAAAGATTCTGAAGTGCAGGTGCATGGCCCCCTGTCATTGCTCGAAAATATATTTGCTGCAGGTCGCAAAGGCGTTTCCATGCAACGTTACAAAGGTCTTGGTGAAATGAATGTCGATCAGCTCTGGGAAACCACACTCGATCCAAACGCCCGCTCGCTTCTGCGCGTGCGTGTGGCTGAAATGGACGATGCCGATGATTTGTTCACCAAACTGATGGGCGACGTTGTTGAACCAAGACGCGACTTCATCCGCGAAAACGCGCTGAATGTCGCCAATTTGGATGTGTGAATTGCCCCCTCATGCTGAGGTGCGAGCGAAGCTCGCCTCGAAGCATTGTCAAACTTTGCGCTGCCCTTCGAGGCCCCGCTTCGCGAGGCACCTCAGGGTGAGGGGGTTATGAGCTTTCTTACTACACCAACAGCCGTATCAATATCTTGCTGAGGATCAAAAACTTGAAGTGGTTTTTGGTTCTCGCCAAACCAGTTCACGAAATTCTGAACGACCAATTGATCGATCAAGTGCCGCCGATCAGGTGTGGCTTCAATGATTCCCGTCCTAAAAATCAAGGCCTGCGGCCAGCGCGCATAAAGTGCAGCAACCAATCGCTGCATATAGGAGAGCGCCCGCGGCAATTTGTAGACGCTAACTGGCTTTCCAGCCACCAGAGCATCCGCCAACATCGAAACACTGTCACTTGATACAATAATCTCCAAAGCCTCATTCAAGCTTTGCTGATACGGATTTTCGCCATCACTTTGCCACACATGAACCTGGTGCGGCGCTTTCAAATTTTCAGAAAAAATTCTCGCAACTTCCGCACGGGTGCGTGGGCTGGTGATCACACATAACGGAATGTTTTTCTTATCAGCATAGGCGCGCAACCGGTCTATCATCACAACTGCCACCCCAGAATCCAAAACTTCAGGCGGACTGGATGCCCCAATGAGAACCGTAATAAATTTCGCTGCTGCTGCAGTCTTGGTTGGCTGCAATATCAAAGGCAAAGTCAACTCAACCACATTGGGAAGCGGCGGTAAGCGAAATTGCGCCGTCGTCAAAACCAAATCAAAATTGCGAACATCGCCCGATGGTCGCGCCAAGCACACGGTCTTGATCGCCCCACCTGACTGGGTCTTTAAACGCCGCGCAATAACACTGGTCAGTGCTTCTGCACATATCACCAGCTTCGGCCATGGTTCAGAGAGTGAATCTGATTTTTCACGGTTCAACAAAAGAGCAGCCAAGGGCCCATACTCAGGCCCGAAAAACTGCAGATTTTTAACAACGACTGGCCCGCCCAAAACCTCCGCCAACACTCGCATCTGATTAAGATCACCAATGCGCCTGTGCCACAAAATCCAGATCATAGCGACCCATCAGCAACATGGCGAAAGCTCGCAACCAACTTGCCCAAAATACGATCCCAGTTAAATTCCAAAGCCCGCACCCGTGCCGCCTTTGCCATGCGCGAGTGTAAAGCGCCATCCTCAATGAGATTTTTCAAACGCCGATCAAATCCACTTTCATCACGCGCATTTTGCACAAAACCATTTTTGCCATCTTCGACAATTGAGCCGCTGCCGGTTGCATCGGCAACGACGGCAGGAACCCCACTCGCCATCGCCTCTAAAGTTACATTGCCAAAAGTTTCACTCTCGGATGGAAAAAAGAAAATATCTGACGAAGCATAAGCCACCGCCAATTCCTCACCCTGCAAAAAGCCACCAAAAATGGCATCAGGAATCGCGGCGCGCAATTTCTGTTCTTCCGGACCTAGCCCCACTATGAGCGGCCTGAATTTAACCCCCTGTTTGTGCAAGCGTTCAAAACACCGCGCCATCAAATCGGTGTTTTTCTCTTTCACCAAGCGACTTACAAAGCTCACCACAATCTCACCATCAGCGATGCCAAATTTTTGTCGCCACGCAAGCGAACGCCGCTTGGGTGAAAACAAATCGCTATCAACGCCGCGTTCAAACACCTCCATTGGACAAACAATTCCAGCATCCTCCAAGGCTTCGACCATGGATTGCGATGGTGGATAAACCATCTTGCAGCGCGCATAAAAATTGCGAAAATATTTCAGTGTAAAATTCTCTAAAAAACCAAGCCCGTAAAACTTGAGGTATGTATCGTAACGCGTGTGAAACGTCGCAACCACTGGCAGCTTCCACGCCTCGGCCTGTTTCAAGGCCTGATAGCCCAATATATCGGGCACCGCGATGAGCATGAGAGTTGGGCCAAACTCTTTGAGGCGCGCTCGCGCAAAGCGCGGCAGTCCTATGGCAATCCGATATTCAGGACGAAATGGTATGGCGAAAGAAGGCACAGAAACAACCTCCCCCACCGATTGAAAAGCTTGAACGGCAGCCGTCGGCGCAAAAATCAAAACCGGAATATTATTCTTCTCAAGATAAGCCACCAAACGATTGAGCGTCAGTGACACACCATCTTTGATGTAATTATAATTACCGGTAAACAGCGCAATCCGCAGCGGTTTTGCCGATGCCTCAGGCACGCTCAACCACTTTCAATTTAGGAACCCGCGCCATCACTTCAACCGCATCATGGCGCACATAATTTTTGGCCATGGCATCCTGCAATTGCGCATCAGTTACTTTGCCCTGCTCCACGCATTCGCGCAACAAACCAAAAAACAGATTTTCCTGGTTGGCATCTGGGTGACGATGATATTTTCCAAGAAACGCATGCTCGCCAAACAAAATGCGGCGCAATTTCATGATTTGGCCAATCACCGGCACAAATTCGGTAGGTGTATAATCAACTTTTAATCCAGTCTTCCACGGCTGCGTGCGCCGATGAGTGTTGTGAACCATGCGCGTTGCAGGTGTGAGCCTATCAAAATCATTCCATTCATTTTCAAATGTGCCAATGGAATTGCGATCTTCCATCAACAGCGACATCCAATTATGATAATCACGCTTGCCTTCAAACAATTCATTGAAGCCTTTTTCAACATCCCAATGTTTAAGCTTGGCGCAGTCAAGTAACATCACCGACGTAGCAAAGGCGCCATTCTTAAACTTGGAACCCCGGCACATAATGGCTTTGCCTGCCATATCGCGGTTCAACAAATCCCAAACATCAGCAACTGCAAACACGTCAGGATCGACCACCAAAGCGCGCCCTTCAAAGCCCATCAGTGATGGCGGCAAAAACCGCGTGATGGTGAATGATTGCAAATCTTCATTCAACCACAGGCGCTTGCCACCATGGCGCATATAATGCTGGCCTTCGCGCTGCTGAAAATAGGGGAAATTCTCTTTGAGCATCACCGAAACATCAAACTTTTCAGCATGCGCCGAATTGCGCTTCATGGAATGGGCTGAAACAATCGCACCAATTTCTTGCTTGGCATTGGTTTGAATAAATATATGTGGTTTCTGAGCAGTATTCTTCAGTTTCGAAGCCATGGGAATTCCGTGATTTGTTAGGTCCCAGCTTTACCATGGCAAACCTGAATCCCAAACAGCGAATTTGTATAATTGCCATAAGTGCTGTTAGAAGACCGTGAAAGCAATGCATAAAGACCTTCCGATAATCTGGCTCCTCGCCAGCCCGCACACCGGCGATAACACGCAGCTTGTTGCACTGGCTGAAAATCTCGGCTGGCCATACGAAGTTAAAAACCTGTCCTACAAACTCTCGCATGTCTTCAGCAGATTTTGGCCCAATTCTTTGCACGGATTAACTAAGCTTGCGCGCGCGCATTTATCGCCGCCCTATCCCGATCTCATCTTAGGGGCAGGCCAGCCAACTGAGCAGGCCGCACTTTGGATCAAACATAATGCTGCAAAAAAGGTCTGCGTTGTTTATGTGGGAACGCCTTGGACCAAACTAGATGCGTTTGATCTGGTGATTACCACACCGCAATATGGTTTGCCCAACCTTGCCAATGTGCTTCACATAGATTTACCAATGCATAAGGTTGTCCCTGAAAAACTTCGCGACGCCGCAGCCTATTGGGAGCCCAAATTAAAACATTTGCCCAGGCCATGGACTGCTGTTCTGGTAGGTGGAGCAAGTGGCCCCTACACTTTTGACCAAGCAGCAGCAAAACGACTAACGGATCAAGCGCAATCGCATAATGGATCATTGCTCGTTACAACCAGCGCCCGCACACCGCAAAAGGTGGCAGAAACCTTGCAAAATAGTTTGACATCTCCGCATTATTTTCATGGCTGGAATGGCCTCGCATCTGAAAATCCATTCTTCGGATTTTTGGCATTGGCCGATCAATTCATCGTCACAGCCGACAGCATTTCAATGCTCTCCGAAGCTTGTGCTACGGGAAAGCCAGTGCACATGTTTGACACAGAATCTGGCCCCTTTGCCATGCGCGATGAAGGCAAGAAAATAAAGTGGCGCGGTCGCAACCTCACCACTACAATTTTCCGCATTGCCATGCGCTTGGCTCCTTTACGCTGGTCACGGGATTTGCGCATTGTGCATCGCCAATTGGAAGCAACTGGCCAAGCCACTTGGGCAGGCGCACTTGCGCAAGCGCCAAGCTTAAAACTTAAGAACTCAGCTCTCGAACAAGCAACCGCTCGTGTTAGAGCTTTGTTTGAAATATGAGAGCCTTATGAGCATTGCAAAAACCAGCGTGTTGGCTTTCGGTAAATCTAAGAAATGGTTGTTAGATCACGCCGAATTCTGGGTCTATGATCTGGTCGGCATGCCCATGGCTCTGCGTTGGAGCTTGCAAAAAACCACTGGCACCGAAGCCCAGTTTCTACACACCTACCATGCTCGAAGTTTTTGGCAATTTCCATATGGCCCCTTGCGCGCTGTGTGGACAATTTTGATCTGGCCAGTTGCTTTAATCATCGCCATTATTATTTTTACCACATGGAATGGCCGCGCAATTTCAAAGCGCGCTGGCGTTTCAATTCCAAAACAGATTTGGCTGCAATTTGATATGGCCTGGCGGCATTCCATTGCACCATTTTGGTTTTACATGTTTGAGCTTTATGATCCAAACCGCAGCAAACTTGCGCCGCTTTATTTGCTTGCTCACGAAACCATCGGCCCCGCCTTTGGCCATCTGCAACCGCCAGAGGGCGTTGATCTGATGGCCGATAAAGTGTGGTTTGCAAAATACATGCACGAACACAAAGTTAAAGCAGTTCCGGTTTTTCTTTATCTCTCCGCTGGCGAGATATTGCCTGCCCGCAGCAGCACAACTGAACTGCCGGATTGTGATCTCTTCGTAAAGCCGCGCCAAGGCAATGGCGGCCACAATGCCGAGCGTTATGATTTTATGGGCGATGGCAAATACATAAGCAGTGCAGATATTATTTTTTCACGTGCCGAATTGCTCACTAAACTTTTGCAGCAATCACTGAAAGATGATTTCATCATTCAACCTCGCCTCGTCAATCATCCAGATTTGGCCGACATCAGCAATGATGCCCTTTCAACCGTGCGCGTCTTCACCATCCGCAATGAACTGGGCGAACCAGAAGTAACCAATGTAGCCTTCCGCATGGCAATAGGCACAAACAGCGTTGTCGATAATTTCCACCAAGGCGGCCTTGCAGCGGCTGTAGATATGGCGACTGGTAAAATTTGTGAGGCCTCAGATATAGGTATCAAACCAGCCATGGGCTGGCGCGAAATTCATCCCGTCAGTGGCGTGCGCTTCAAAGACCGCGCTCTGCCAGATTGGTCAGCCGTGCTCGAATTGGCGCGCAACGCGCACCGCGCATTTCCAGCCCGCATCATGGTGGGTTGGGACGTGGCCGTGCTGAAGGACGGGCCCATGATTATCGAAGGCAATGGCAGGCCTGATCTTGACATTCACCAGCGCGTTGAACGCGCTCCCTTGGGCGACCAACGCGTGGCTGAATTGGTTGTGTTTAACCTCCGGCAACATGCTCAACACAAATCAGCGTAACAATTTCGACTTTCAATTCAACGCTGAAAAACATGCAGGAGCCAGCTTGTCCATCTTCGCGGAAATATCGGCACGTCTTGCAAGTTCCAAAACTGGGCTCTTGCTGGCGCACATGTTCGCTGGCAAGAATTTCGGAAACGCCTTTGGCAAACCGCTTGCGCGTCTTTTCACTCAGTGTGGCAATTGATTTCTGCAAATGTTGGAGTGGATCATTCGAGAGTAATTTTTGACTTTGCGCCGTAAGCAGCAAAGCAACTGAACGCCAATCGCCATCCCGCGCCTGTTTCTCCAACAAACCTTTTTTCACTAATGCCAAAACTGTTTGTGAAACTGTGCCCTTGGTTGCGCCGAGATATTTGGCCAAAGCTCCTGGCGAATTTGAAAATTGATTGGCTCTCGCCACATAACGCAAAGCTTCCCATTGCACCGGATGCAACTCGCCCGCATGGCCGGCCGACCGAATAAGCCGCGCCAATCGCTCCAAATTACCGCTTGTCACTTCAACAGATTCGAATTCAGTTTTTTTAACTTTTTTTGCCATCAGCGTTAACTTGCCACGGCTCACGAGAACTTTGCAATAATTATGCGTGAACGCTTGAAAATGGCTGCGCAGTCGTATAGTCCAGCCGCAACTGCCCCCACTTTGGTTCCAGCGGGGCAGCAACCTTCACATGCGGAAGGATGGCCGAGTGGTTTAAGGCACACGCCTGGAACGCGTGCGTAGGTTAATAGCCTACCGAGGGTTCGAATCCCTCTTCTTCCGCCATTTTTTGCATGTACAGACCGGAGACATAGGTAACAGAGCGTACCTAAGACATAGGTGACAATCCTGGGCCGAAGGGATTGTCGAGGGGTTGCAGGGTCTTTTGTTCCAAATCGATGTAACCGAGATCATAGTGCATAAACGAGACGAGCCAAATGCCGTCGTCGACTTCTTTTATCCCGAGCTTTTGTCCAGCCAGAACAGTTGAGAGATTGATCTTTTTGCGATGCATGCAGATGCGGCCACAGGATGTGACGGTGATGTCGCGGTCATGGAAGGGGTATTCGAGTTCGCCGATGCCCTGATAAAGGCGTGGTGAAGGAAGGTAGAGTTCGTTCGGCACTTTCATGGCAAGCGCCTCGTGGGGTCGTTCCTCATTGAACTCGGTGATGAAGCTATCAAACTTGGCCTGTTGTTGCAGGCTGTTCATGGCGGCAGGTCTGGTTGTCGCCTCCTTCAAGGTGCGGTGCATGCGTTCATGCCTGCCGTTCTGTTGGGGATTACCGGGTTTGATGCGCTCGATTGCGATGCCGAGCCTGAGCCACCAGACTGAGAGTTTGGAGAGGTTGAAGAGGGCGTTGGGTGAAGCAAAGGGAACCCCATTGTCCGAGCGGATGGCCAAGGGCAGGCCACGTTCGCAGAACAGCTGCTCAAAAGCCTGAATGGCGGTTTCTTCACGTACTGACTCCAGCGCTTCGCACATCAGCAAATAGCGCGATGCATGATCTGTGACAGTGAGGGGATAGCAATAGCGCTTGTTGCCGAGGGTGAACTCACCCTTAAAGTCGGCGCACCAAAGATCGTTTGGGTTGGCACCAGCCGAGAGGGCTGTGCCATGGGCCTTGTTGCGGCGTCTGCCCATGCGCTTGACCAAGCCATTGCGGTCGAGCACGGCGTGAATGGTAGAGCGTGCCGGCACCTTGATCTCTGACGGCAGCCGCCGGATCAACAGTTCCCGGATCTTCCTCGCACCCCAGTGCGGCTTGCCAGTCTTCAAGCCGACAATCTGGGCTTCGAGCTGTGGCGGCAATTGATTGGCATAGCGATAAGGTCGCCTTGATCGGTCGGTCAGGGCCTCAGCCCCGCTTTGCTTGTAGCGATCGTAAATCTTGTAACCAGTCTTGCGCGATATCCCGAACTCAACACACAAATCCGTCATTGTCTCACCTTCAAAAAGGCGGGCAATGAAACGAAGGCGTTCGTCCATCTCCGAACTCACTTTCCACGGCATCTCCACCTCCCACCGTTGTCTAAAACAGTAAAAAGTGTAACCTAAGTGTCCGGTACAGTTTGTCACCTATGTGTCAGG
>JANOUE010000013.1:0-22485 GCA_031416755.1 Hyphomicrobiales bacterium | reverse complement strand
CGATTCACCTTCCCTCACCGGCACCGAACTCATCCGTGATTTTGTCACGCGGCTTCCTTCTAAGCCCGGGGTTTACCGGATGTTTGATGTGAAGGGCGATGCCATTTATGTGGGCAAGGCCAAGAATCTGAAGCACCGTGTTTCCAATTATGCGTTAGGTCAAGGCCATAATAATCGCATTGCTTTGATGATTAGCATCACCTGCAATATGGAATTTGTGGTGACGGCATCGGAGGCGGATGCGCTTTTGTTGGAAGCGAATCTTATCAAGAAGTTACGGCCAAAGTTTAATGTTTTACTTCGCGATGATAAATCGTTTCCCTATATTCTGATCGCCAAAGATCATGCCGTGGCGCAGCTGGCGAAGCATCGCGGAGCGCGTAATCGCAAGGGCAATTATTTTGGTCCGTTTGCCTCCGCTGGTGCGGTGAACAATGCCATCAACACCATGCAGAAGGCGTTTCTTTTGCGCACCTGCAATGACTCGGTTTATGCCAATCGCTCGCGGCCGTGTTTGCTCTATCAAATCAAGCGTTGCTCAGCGCCTTGCGTAAATTATATTACGACCGAAAACTACAATGAGCTGGTGCAGGAGGCTGAGGATTTTCTCACCAGCAAATCGACGGCGGTGAAAGCTGAGCTGGCTGCGAAAATGGAAACAGCGGCTGCAGCCATGGAGTTTGAAGACGCTGCGCGGCTTAGAGACCGGATTCAGGCGATGAGCTTTGTCACCCAAACCCAAGGCATCAATCCACAAACGGTGGATGAGGCAGATGTGTTTGGCATGGCGCTGGAGGGTGGGCAGTTTTGTGTTCAAGTGTTCTTTATTCGCTCTGGCCAGAACTGGGGCACGCGGGCTTATTTTCCGAAGACGGATAAAACCATGGAGGAGAGTGAAGTGCTGTCTTCATTCCTTAGCCAGTTTTATGATGACAAGCCGATCCCATCACAAATTATTATTAGCCAAGATTTTGAAGAACGCGGATTGCTTGAAGAAGCCTTCACCGCACATGCAGGGCACAAGGTTGAAATTTTGGTGCCGCAGCGCGGCGAGAAAAAGGCGCTGGTGGAACATGCAGTGACCAATGCGCGCGAAGCCAATGGCAGACGCATGGCGGAATCATCCTCGCAGGGCAAATTGCTGGAAGGGGTGGCGCGTGTGTTTGGACTTGCCTCGAGCCCTCGCCGCATTGAGGTTTATGATAATAGCCACATTCAAGGTGCACACGCGGTGGGTGGCATGGTGGTGGCAGGGCCGGATGGCTTTATGAAAGCGCAATATCGCAAGTTCAATATCAAAGCCGAAACTTATCAAGCTGGCGATGATTTTGCGATGATGCACGAAATGCTCACGCGGCGGTTTACGCGGCTGATTAAAGAGCATGGTGATGAGCAAGACGATGACGAGTCGCTCAATTGGCCTGACTTGCTCTTGATCGACGGTGGGCAGGGGCAACTTTCTGCGGTGCAAGCTGTTCTGGCGGATTTGGGTCTACATGATCTCCCAGTGGTGGGTATCGCTAAAGGTCCGGACCGCGATGCGGGCCGCGAGCACTTCCATATGACTGGCAAGCCTGGCTTCATGCTCGAAGCGCGTGATCCGGTTCTGTATTATATTCAACGCTTGCGTGATGAGGCGCATCGCTTTGCCATTGGCACCCATAGGGCCAAGCGCTCCAAAGCGATTGGGGTCAATCCGCTTGATGAGATTTCGGGCATAGGGCCCACACGCAAGAAAGCCTTGCTCCAGAGCTTTGGATCGGCGAAAGCTATCTCCAAGGCCAATGTTGTTGATTTGGCTGCGGTTGCGGGCGTGAGCACGCAATTGGCGCAGATGATATACGACCACTTTCACTCGGAGACGTGATGAGCACAGTTGCACCAGTTTCAAAAATTTGGAACCTGCCGAATATTTTGACCTATGGCCGCATTTTGGCAGTGCCAGTGGTGGCGGGCCTGTTGATGTGGGGCGGCGACACCGCACGCTGGACCGCACTGGGCATTTATATTGTGGCAGCAGTCACCGATTTTCTTGATGGATATCTCGCGCGGAAATGGCAGCAGCAATCGGCTTTAGGCCGCATGCTAGACCCGATTGCTGATAAGGTTTTGGTTTCAGTTGTGCTTTTGGTCTTGGCATCTGATCGCATCTTGGAAGGCGGACATTTGTGGGCGGCGATCATCATATTGGCGCGTGAGGTTTTGGTTTCTGGGCTTCGCGAATTTTTGGGTGGGCTTCGGGTTTCGGTGCCGGTGACGCAGATTGCGAAATGGAAAACCACCGTGCAGCTTTTTTCAATTGGATTTTTGATCGCGGGACCGACAGGTGATAAGATACTGCCACACACAACGGAGTTTGGCATTGTGTGTTTGTGGATCGCAGCGGCGCTGACGCTTTACACAGGCTATGATTATTTCCGTGCCGGCTTTCGGCATGTGGTGGATGAAAAATGAAGATTCTATATTTTGCAAGATTTCGACAAGTGATTGGAAGAGGGCAAGACGAGATTTCGTTGCCTGCTGAAATCACAACGGTCAATGCATTGCTGAACCATTTGGTGGCGACCGATGAAAAATGTGCGGCAGCTTTTGCTGATCAGCGAACGTTACGGGTGGCTGTTGATCAGAATCATTCGGCGCTGACTGCATCTATTGTGGGAGCACGCGAGGTGGCGTTTTTTCCACCAGTGACTGGCGGCTGAGCCATGCGTCTTAATGTCTTCTTACAGAGAGCTGGCGTGGGCAGCCGGCGCGAAGCTGAGCGCATGGTGGCTGAAGGCCGCGTAACGGTGCGGGGAGCAAAAGCCGAAGCCACAACGCCAGTAGAAGACGGCGATATCGTATTGGTGGATGGCAAGGCCGTGGCACCTGATACGAAGGCTCTGCCGCGCCTCTTTATGCTGCATAAGCCCATTGATGTGTTGGTGACGAACCGCGACTTTAAAGATCGGCCAACGGTTTTTGAATTACCAGCTCTGACCAAGCCAGGCCTGCCGCGATTGATGGCGGTTGGACGGCTTGATGTGAACTCCGAAGGCTTGTTGATGCTTTCAACCGATGGACCATTGGCGCAAGCCATGATGCATCCTGATACTGGACTGGCGCGGGTTTACCGCGTGCGCATGCGTGGGCGCTTTTCGGAATCACAAATTGCTTCACTGGCCAAGGGTGTCACCGTTGAAGGCATTCGCTATCGTGGTGCCGAATTTGTCGAAGAAATTGACAAGGGCGGGCGAACGAATTCTTGGTACCGCGTGACGTTGACCGAAGGCAAGAACCGCGAAATTCGCAAACTGGTGCAACATTTTGGTGGCATGGTGAACAAGCTGGTGCGCACGCAATATGGGCCGTTTGTGCTGGATAAACTGGAAGCTGGCGCCATGGTTGAGGTTTCGCCTTGGAAGGTGGCAAGATTTATGGATGAGTTGGAAGCTAAGGGCGCTTTAACGCCAGCCCCAACCATCCGCTAAGCTTAAACACTCCTGCCATTTCACAACTGAAGCGGTGGTCGAACTTGCGCGTAAACTTGCTGCGGCACTGGCGTGGGCTAGTTTCAAAGATTGCTGCATGGACCAGCCTTCATGCTCACCAAATAAAATGCCAGCTGCAAAACAATCGCCTGCACCATTGCTGCCCACAATCACATCGCGTGGCACAGCTACTGAAGATTGCGCGAACACTTCGCCTTTGCGGGTCATGGCAATGGCACCTAAAGGAAAATGGATGACTGCAAAATCCAAATTGCTGTGAGCTTGAATTATTTCTTCAATGGCATTGCGGCAGGCGGCGATGTTTGTCACTCCATTTTCTACAATGCGCTTTCCTGTAAGGGCAGCAGCTTCAAAATCATTGACGATCAGTGAGTCTAGATGTGGCAACATGTGCGTAACCACTTCGTGAATTAGGGTTACATCGAATGAAGCCATTTCGAGGTTAGATTTGATCCCAGCAGCGCGGGCCTTTTTCAAAATTGTCACCCAGCCATTGGCATCATCTTTCCATGGCGCATCAAGTTTATCGTGGAATCCGGGTAAGCCAAGATGCACATAACGCGCGTTTGACTTGGTGAAATCAAAATCATCAGGCGTTTGCACCGCGTGCGCACCTGACTTGCTGAAAAAAGTGCGCTTGCCAGTGTCCTTGGCCGTCATTGCCATGACATATGACGTGGCGAGACCGTGGCGCATTTCAAGTTGGCTGCGATCAATGCCATGGGCGTCACAAATTTTAAGGAGTTGTTTGCCTTGGGCATCATCGCCAATCAGGCCAATGGCACTTATTTGAAAGGGCGCACCAAGTTTCACCAGAGCGGTGGACATGTTGTGACCAGGGCAACCGCCCTGATCGTCCTGCGACAGGATGATGGCTACAGTTTCTTCGAGAGGCCAGGTTGCAATGCTGATATTGCTATCAATGCACCACGCGGCACCACACAGAATGCCACTGCGTTGCATCTTAGGCTTTCAAGACCGGATCAGTGATTTCAATATCCGTTTGCAAATCTCGATCAGGTGTCAGCTTATGTTTGGTTAGATAATCGTGATAGGCCTTCACCGCATCTGATGATGCGATGTTGCGTTCAATCACGGCGCGCATGAGGCGAACGAGTTCCAAGGGTGCTTCGGCAAAATTGAACTTTCTTCCAAAGAGTGCAACACGACCGCCGTGCTTTTCACATTGGCTGGCCAATTCAAAAGTGTCACGCGTGGTGCCGCGCGCACCGCCCAAAATTCCTACGATCAATTTACCGGGATCATAGCTCGCCAATTCTTCCATGGCAGCAGCGCCATTATATTGCATCTTGAGGAAGAGTGGATGTTCATTGCTCATTACACCTGCCAATGACCGCACAATGCAGTCGTTGATGTAAGAACCAAGATCAGCGCCTTTGAGCCCAATATCCATCGCTGGGTTAAACACTTCCAGGAAGTGGCGCATTTTGCTGGATGTGCATTCCTCGCGGAATTTGCCATATTCTTCGAGCGAATACAGATCAGCTTCAACATCGTTCGAGAACGTGACCGAGTAGAGACCGAGATCTGCCAGTTTTTTAACTTTTTCAGCGCGGGCTGTGCGGAAAGGATAGGACTCGGTTTCGCGATATGAACTGCCGCGTTGCGACCAAATGTCAGTCGTATCGTTCAAGCGAATTGCAGGGGTTACTTTAGACTTCGCAAAGAAGCCTTTGGCAGAAAGGGTTTCGCAGGATGAAGCTGACATCAACATAATATCGACAAGGCCAGATTTGGTCATCTCAGCCATGGCGGTCAAATATTCAGCTTTGGATTTCAATTTTCCAGAACCATCGCGGCGCGGGCCGGGGCAGGCGCGGCCAAAACCCATGTCGCCATCTTTGGCATCGGCGATGATGAAATCTTTTGCGGTGTATTTACCGGAACGAATTTTAGCGAGTTTGGTGTCGAGAGTTTTCATTTTTCTGCCCTGTTGCATTCAGAATGTCTAGCGTCAAACACTGCAGTTGACTAGACTGCACATCAGGAGATTTTCATGATAAAGAAGAAAGCATTAATCGTTTGGGGTGGATGGGAAGGGCATACGCCAGAGCGTTCAGCCACAGTTGTGCGCGGCATGTTGGAAAAACATGGGTTTGATGTGCGCGTTGAAACCTCTACGGCAGCTTATGCCGACCCTGCCATCCATGATCTCAATTTGATTGTACCGATGATCACTATGTCAACTATTGGCAAGGAGGAGTGTGAAAATCTTTGTGCTGCGGTGCGCGGCGGTGTGGGTTTGGGAGGATTTCATGGCACCATGTGCGATGCATTTCGCAATGAAACTGAATATCAATTTATGACTGGTGGGCAATGGGTTTCGCACCCTGGTAATATTATAGACTACCGGGTTAAAATTTCTAAACCAGATGATCCACTGGTGTTGGGCATTGGTGATTTTGATTACAGATCCGAGCAATATTATATGCATGTTGATCCGGCCAATGACGTGTTGGCAACGACGACGTTCACAGGCGAACATTGCGCGTGGGCCAAAGGTGTTGTGATGCCAGTGGTGTGGAAAAAGATTTATGGCAGGGCCCGCGTTTTTTATTCGGCATTGGGCCACACGGCGGATGAGTTTGCTGTTCCGCAAATGGCGGAAATTGTGGAGCGTGGATTGCTGTGGGCCGCGCGGTGAGACTTTAATGCAACGCTTGCGGTTTGCCACGTCACTCACGGTCGTGGCATTATTCATGTTTCCACTGGTCTGGTGGGTTCTTACTTCGTTTAAATCCAATTCAAGTATGTATTCGTTAGATGGTTATTCGGCATTTCAGTTTTCACCGACTTTGGAAAATTATGAAATTGCATTTTTTGGATTGGTGACAGAGGCGTTGAACGCGCGCCGTGCCATTCTCAATAGTCTCATTGTCGCTTTCCTATCCACGGTGCTTTGTATTGTCATTGCGTCCTTTGCGGCTTACGGACTTTCGCAATCACCTGTTAAAAATCAGCGTATATTGCTGGCTGCGGTTTTGTTTTGGCGCATTGTGCCCAGCCTCGCACTGCTAATTCCGTTATTCAGGTTTTACCATGTTACGGGATTGCTTGATACCTTAGGTGGTTTGATTTTAGCCGAGGCGGTGCTGAATTTGCCCTTTGCGATTCTCGTATTGAAATCGTTTTTTGATGATGTGCCGCGTGAAGTTGCGGAAGCGGCGCGCATTGATGGTGCTACACCACTTCAACTTTTTTCCAAAATTTATGTTCCGCTTTTGCGCTCGGGGATTGCAGCAACAGCGCTGCTCTGTTTTGTGTTTGCGTGGACCGAATTTTTAGCGGCACAGTTTTTGGCGGGCCGCATCAGTGTGTTGCCCACCTATTTATTGAACGTGGAATCGATGGCGTGGCCATTTGTGGCGGCAGTGGGAACTGTGGCCTTTATTCCTTGTTTCATTGTTATTGTTTTTGGTCAGCGCTTTTTAACAAGGGCATTTACCTGGGGCTTTCAGACTTCGTGATGGATGCTATTTCGACGGAAAATATTTCGATTGCCTCGGTGCCAATTTCCGTGATGGTGTAAACACCGCGCGCATGTTTGGTGAACCAACCATAATAATCACTGCGCAGAATTGTGGCGGCTCTCTCAACGTGGGTAAGCTTTCGCACATCAACCACGCGGGTGGGGCCGTGGACGGAGAGAATTTTTAAACAGCGCAGGGCATCTTGTTTATAGGCCGTCATCAATTTGGTTTTGGTTGAACCACCAATATTGGGATCGCCTTGGCGGTTGCGGAACTCTTTGAGCAATGCCGATTTGCGTTTGGTGTTTTGGCGCGGGCTATAGGGTGCTGGATCGGCAAACACGTCCACGCTGCCAGATTTGGAAACCACAATCAGGCCCAATCCAAGGCGCTTGACCAACTTCACAGCAGCAATAGGCAGCGCGCGTTTGGGCTTGGCAATCGCAATGTAAACGGCATCGGTGAGGGATAATCTATCGATGGCTTGATAGAGCAGTTGCAGTGTGAGGCCGGTTTTCAGCTCGATGATAACCGGCGGATCATCGCCGCGTATGGCCACCACATCGCAAGAATTGATTTCCGCTTTGACAGTGTAGCCTTGTGATTCAAGGAAGGCTTTGATGGGAGGGTAGAGGGAAGTTTCGAGCATGGAGGTATAGCATAAGATGATTCTTGATTAAATTTAACTGTATGCTATTGTCACACAGATGACCCAATTGAATTCAACAACCGTTTTGAGTGTTCGTGTCAGTTCCGCTGAAAAGGCTGTGCTTGAAGCGGCAAGCGAAGATGCGCGCACGAATTTAAGTGACTTTGTGCGGCGTGCTTCGCTTGAGGCGGCTGAACTGAGCCTTCTGTCGCGAAACATTGTGTCCATT
Organism: Hyphomicrobiales bacterium; assembly: GCA_031416755.1. Classification (GTDB taxonomy): domain Bacteria; phylum Pseudomonadota; class Alphaproteobacteria; order Rhizobiales; family Aestuariivirgaceae; genus Aestuariivirga. Next base: position 14,625 of record JANOUE010000013.1, on the reverse strand, counting down.
CCAGCGCAGCGCTGGGAAGAGTTTGAGGCTTGGGTATCGCGTCCTCCTGTTAAGAATTTAAAACTACAAAAGCTGGCCAACAAAAAGCCAACATGGGTGAAATAAACCCACTGCGCCCGTTACTGGAAAGTGATGATCGGTCAAACTTTGATTGTGGTCGTGAGTCTTTGAATACCTGGTTTCGGCGGCACGCTTTGAATAACCAATTGAGTGGAGCATCTCGTGTAAGTGTGCTTTGTGATGGGAGCACAATCATTGGCTATGTCAGCCTGAGTGCCGGTCAAATTGAACGCGCTTTTCTCCCTAAATCACGCCAGCGCAATCAGCCCGATCCCTTGCCTGTCACACTTCTGGGCCAGCTTGCCATTGATAAAAAATTTCAAGGGCAGGGCCATGCCAGTTCCCTCATGCTATTCGCACTCACAACGGCGCTCAAAGCCTCAGAAGTGATTGGAAGCATCGGCGTCATCATACATCCTTTGGATGATCAGCTGCGAGAGCTTTATTCCAAATGGGGCTTTGAAGATTTACCCTTTGACCCGCACCGCGCGATGATTGTGCGGATGGTGGATTTGAGGGTGAATGGGTTTGGGATAATTGATGGATTGAGCATTGGTTAGCACCGTATGGAACTGGACCCACAATATCAAATTAACTCGGATAGTATTGGGCGCTATGTGAATTGATCACTATTTTCTGGCGCAGTTCGAACGACTTGTAACAAATGAAAAAACCAACCCGTTCCGATTTTCAAAATATATTCGGGTGCTCCACCAGCGCGAACTGACATTTGGCTAGGCACCATTTCTTCGGTAAATCTAATGTCAGGAGGTAACTCGCCTTCGTGAACCAAGTGGCATCTCATGAATTTGTAGAAAACGAATTCTAAAGCTTGAAGCTTACCTCTGAACTCGACACTCATTTTCACATTTGTGCTTTGTTCTAAAAATCTTACGAAAGCTGCACTGTCTTTTTCATTTTTGAATCTCTTGCGTGCAGTTGCCGCTACTGCAATTAGAGCACAAAGAAATGCTCCTTCTTTGTGTTCAGTATTCCAGAGTATTTCTGCGTCAGAAATTCTGTTGGCAATTGACATGGTGAGTTACAGTGCAAATGGTCTTGGTTGAAAACTACTTCTCACACAAATTGCGAAACCGCATGAACTGATAACCGCCGCGCCTTAAAGCTTATGTTTACTTCAATATTCTCGTCGAGCTTTCCTAAAATCGCAATCATCCGGTCAAGTGTAAACCTACGAAGTTGGGTATTCCTAATTCTTGAAAATTCCGTATGGGATATTCCTGTAAGTTTTTCTGCGTCTCTCGTTGAAAGTTTACGGGTATCGATGATGCGAATAATTTTTGCAGCGACAATCGCGCGAGCTTGTTCCAAATCTGCGTTAGGGCGGCCCAAATCTCGGTAGGCATTGCCGCTGCCGCGCACTAGTTCAAGTACATCTTTCATTTCAAGGCATCCTTTAATCGTTTTAATCTTTCTCGAATAAGTTCAACATCAGTTTGAGGTGTTTTGATGCCTGACTTAGACTTTTTTTGAAAAGCGTGGATAACCCAAACATCAACGCCAATCTTTACTGCATAGATCGTTCGAAAGGCGTCCCCACGATATCGCAAGGCAATTTCAAACACGCCGCCATCTATGCCTTTGAATGGTTTGGCTTTGCCAGACATTTCACCTTCGGCAGCTAAAGTCAGAGCATCAAGCATGTCGCTTTGTACATCACTTGGAAAATCTTCAAAGTCGCGTAAAGCGGCCCTTATCCAAGATATGTTTCTCGATGTTTTCATATAGATAACGTTGACAAATTTGTCAACGTTATGCAAGTGTAAATTTTACATCTAAGTTGGCTTAAATTATGATGATTATCCTCGCACCGCTTTCGAATATGCGTCCATCAAAGTGCGGCTCATGTTGCCGGGTTTGAAAGTGTAGGGGCCGATTTCAGCTACGGGGGTTACTTCGGCTGCGCTGCCCACGATGAAGCACTCGTTAAAAGTGCTCAGCTCTTCTGGCATGATTCTGGTTTCGATCACCTCCATGCCTTGGGCCTTGGCAATGGCGATCACCGTTTGTCTGGTGATGCCATTCAAGAAGCAATCGGCGATTGGGGTGTGGATTGCGCCGTCCTTGATGAAGAATATATTAGCGCCGGTGCACTCGGCCACGCGGCCTTGCCAATCTAGCATCATGGCATCGGCATAGCCTTTCTTTTCGGCTTTGTGTTTGGAGATGGTGCAGATCATGTAAAGGCCAGCAGCCTTGGCATGAACAGGCGCACACATGGGATCAGGTCGGCGAAATTCTGCGATGTCGAGCTTGATGCCCTTCATTTTGGTTTCGGGATCAAACATGGAAGGCCAGGCCCAAGTGGCAATGGCCACGTGGATTTTATTATTCTGCGCGGAAACAGCCATCATTTCGCTGCCGCGGAAAGCCACTGGGCGCACGTATTGGTCACCACCGCCGGCCAATTTTACAACTTCGTCCTTAGCGGCATTGATCTGATCATCCGTGTACGGAAGATCGAAATCCAGAATATTTGCCGAATTGCGGAAGCGCTGGGTGTGCTCATAAGATTTGAAAATTTTTCCGGAATAAGAGCGTTCGCCTTCGAACACGCTTGAACCATAATGCAGGCCGTGGGTTAAAACATGCACTTTCGCATCTTTCCATGGAATGATTTCGCCGTTGAACCAGATTTGGCCGTCGCGTTGATCAAAAGGAATGATGGACATTGAATTCTCCCAAACTATTCTGCATTGCCTATAAAGCGCATATTATGCGCATTGATGCAACGCTAACACAGATGGAATATATGTCAATATGACTGACATAAATTTAAAGAAACCCATAGGCGATACTGAGGCTGTGGCTTTGGTTGAGCTATTGTTTTTTGCTTATCGTGATTTTGTATCTGATCCAGACCACATGCTGGAAGGCTTGGGTTTTGGCAGGGCGCATCACCGCGTTTTGCATTTTATTGGCCGCGACCCGGGAATGACGGTGGCGCGACTTCTCGACATTCTGAAAATCACCAAGCAGAGTTTAGCTCGGGTTTTAAAAGAAGTGATCGACAAGGGCTATGTCTTTCAGAAAGAAGGAGCGGTTGATCGGCGGCAACGGCTTCTCCACTTAACTTCAAAGGGTGAAGCATTGCGCCAAGCTTTAGCGGCGCCGCAAATTGCACGGTTCCAACGGGCAGCGCTGGAAACTGGTGGTGCGGGGTTTCAAAATTTGCTGCTGCATCTTATCAATCCCGAAAATCGTGCTGCGGCTGCAGACTGGGTTCAACAGCATGGGGCCAAAGAGTGAGCGAACACTGCCATGTTCTCATTATTGATGATGATAGGCGCATTCGTGAATTGCTGCGGTCTTATTTGATCGACAATGGCTATCTGGTTTCGCTAGCGGCAACAGCTGCTGAAGCGCGCGAGCGGATGCGGGGTGTGGCTTTTGATATGCTCATTCTTGACGTGATGATGCCGGGTGAAACTGGGCTTTCGTTTGTGGCAAGTTTGCGCGAAGCAAAAGAAATGACTCCGGTGTTGATGTTATCGGCATTGGCCGATTCACCCGACCGGATTGCCGGACTTCAATCTGGCAGTGATGATTATTTGGCCAAGCCTTTTGAACCGCAAGAATTGCTGCTGCGCTTACAAAGTCTGTTGCGAAGGGCGGCACCACTGGTTGCGGATTTGCGTGAAGTTTCTTTTGGCAATTGCCACTTCAATTTGGTCAATGGCGAATTGCTGCGAGATGGAGTCTCCGTCAGGCTCACTTCGCGCGAGAAAGATATTTTGCGTATGTTGGCGCAAAAAGCGGGGCAACCATTTAGCCGCATTCAACTGGCACAATCTGGTGGTGAGGACAGTGCCCGCAGTGTTGATGTGCAAATTAATCGGTTGCGACAAAAACTTGAAACTGACTCGAGTAATCCTAAATTTCTGCAAACTGTGCGTGGTGCAGGCTATGCGCTATTCATTGATGGGGCCATTTGAATATGGCAGAGAAAAAACCCAAAACCTTATATAATCATTTTAATAGGTTTCTCGAAACATATGCCCCGCATGGGCTTTACGGTCGTGCATTGGCTATCATGATCACGCCTGTCGTTTTGCTGCAGCTGATCATGGCGGGTATTATTATTGAGCGTTATTGGGACAATGTGACGAGGGTTCTGGCTCGTTCACTTTCAAATGAAATAGGGTTGTTGATAGCGCTTTATGAAAAATCTGATAAATCAGATGCTGCACTCGAGAATCTTGAAGCACTGGCTTTTGGAAAGCTTCGCATGAATTTGACGCATAGCCGTGGCGCCGAAGTCCCGCATGATTTAGTCACTCCGTTTTTTTCAATTTTTGATTCTAAAATCACTTATTATTTGAGCAAGGAATCCAATCGCAAATTTTGGGTCAATAGCCGTGCTGCCAATGGCCAAGTGGAAATTCGGGTTGAAGTAGAAAAAGGCTTGGTCTTTATTGCCAAAGTTGATGCCGACCGCGCCCACGCCGTGGGCACGCCCTTGATGTTGGCATTCTTGGTTGCTTCAACACTTTCGCTTTTAGGCATTGCCATTGTTTTTATGCGCAATCAAATTCGACCAATTCTGGATTTAACCAGAGTTGCGCAAGCTTTGGGCAAGGGCCGCGAAGTTGCAAAATTCAAGCCGCGTGGCGCAACAGAAGTCAGGCTGGCTGGTGAAGCTTTTCTCGATATGAAACGCCGCATTGCACGGCATGTGGAACAGCGCACCACGATGCTCGCTGGAGTTTCGCATGACTTGCGTACGATTTTAACACGGTTCAAATTGGAACTTGCTGTGTTGGGTGATAACCCCAAAGTTAAATTGCTGCGTGATGATGTGAATGAAATGCAGCATATGCTGGAAGACTATATGGCCTTTGTGCGTGGCGATGGCGGAGAGCAAGTTGGGACGCTTTTTATGCCGGATGCCGTTCATGCGGTGGTGAATAGTTTTAGCAGGGAGTCTGAATCAATAGAAGTTTCCAATCTTCCTCAAATTTATTTGCAAGTGAAACCAAATGCGTTTCGCAGATTGTTGAGCAACATTATTGGGAATGCCGTGCGCTATGGCAGTCAGGTGAAAATTTGGGGTGAGACCAAAGATGATCGGCTGTGGTTATATATTGATGATAATGGTCCGGGGATTCCAGAACCTCTGCGCGAAGATGTATTCCGGCCGTTTGTTCGCCTTGATGAGGCGCGTAATTTGGACAAGAGCGGCACCGGGCTCGGTCTTGCTATAGCGTTAGATATTGCACAGGCTCATGGCGGCGATATTTATTTGGAAGACGGTGCACTTGGCGGGCTTTGCGTTGCGATCAAGATTCCAATCTAATTACCACATGCTAGATTTCGCGCGGGCTGGCCAAGTGCTGTTATAGGCTTCAGCGTTAATTTCGCCTTGGGTGAGGGATTCCAGAATTTCACCAGTTGAGGGCACTGCATCTTTCGCCACATGTTTGCTCGCGTCCCAAAGTGCTGCGCGTAGAATGGCACGGGCGCATTGAAAATAAGCGGCTTCAACTTTTACGATAATCACGCTGCGTGGCAGCTGGCCTTCAACTGCAAATGACTGACACAGTTCAGGATCAGTGGTGAGTGTTGCCGCGCCGTTTACGCGAAATGTTGTGCCGCTGCCGGGGATGAGAAACAGCAAGGCCACACGCGGATCCAAAACGATATTTCGCAAACTGTCGATGCGGTTGTTCCCGCGCCGATCTGGCATCACCAAGGTTTTTGCATCGAGAATTTTAACAAATCCAGCAAGATCGCCGCGCGGACTGCAATCTAATCCAGCCGGGCCAATGGTGGCCAAAGCCACGAATGGTGATAGTTCGATTAAGGTTTTATAGGCGGGCGCGATGTAATCAAGTTCCTTTGCGGTTGAAGCTAGGACTGGCTTGAGGTTGTAAATTACTTCAAGTTCTTCAATGGTTTTAATTGTGTTCATCAAAACAGTTTTCCACCATCAGGCACGGCTTGGCTAGGCCCGATAAGTACTACGCCACCTTGGTCATCAGGGAAACCCAATGTCAGAACTTCTGACATGAAGGGGCCGATTTGGCGCGGTGGAAAATTGACGACGGCAGCCACTTGGCGGCCGAGCAGGGTTTCTGCGGTGTAATGTTGGGTAATTTGGGCGGCGGATTTTTTCACACCAATTGTGTCACCGAAATCAATTTTCAATTTAAAGGCAGGCTTGCGGGCTTCCGGAAATGGCTCCACAGCGATTATCGTGCCAACGCGGATATCGACGTTTTCGAAATCCGCGAAGGTGATTTCCGCCATTAGCTTGCCAATTCCTGAGAGCGCGCTGCCGCTGCTGTGATTGCTTTTTCGAAAAGCGGCATCATGCCGTCCTCTGCCATCAACACTTGCAACGCGGCATAGGTGGTGCCTTTAGGGGATGTTACATTCTGGCGCAGCGTTGCCGCAGCAATGCCAGATTGACGCATCAATTCGCCGGAGCCAGCTACAGTGGCTCTGGCAAGCTGCATTGCTAGAGCAGGTGGCAGGCCGATTTTTTCGCCAGCAGCAGCCATGCATTCGGTGAGATAAAAAACATAAGCCGGGCCAGAGCCTGAAACGGCTGTGACCAGATCAATCATGCTTTCAGTATCAACTGTCACAACTTCACCTGTGGACGAGAGCAGAGCAGTTGCCAAATCCATTTGTGTTTTAGTCACATTTACATTGGGTGACATGGCTGTGATGCCGCGGCCGATGGCAGCTGGGGTGTTTGGCATGGTGCGGATAATGGCTGCATCATTGCCAAAATATTTGGCAAATGTCGCAATAGTTTTTCCGGCAGCCACAGACAGGATTAATGGCTTTGAAGATTTAAGGCCGACCAGATTTGGTAGAACTTCATCCATCACTTGCGGTTTTACTGCGATGATAATGACTTCGGCATCGGTTATTGAAGCGACTGGTGGATTGTGACGAATGCCGTGGCGGGCCAAAAGGTCTAAAACTTCCTGCGGCGGCATGGGGTCAATGGCAACAATCTTTTTTGCGTCAGCGCCAGCTTTCAGCCAGCCTTCCAACATGGCACCGCCCATTTTGCCGCAACCGGCCAAAACCAATGTGCCTTGGAGATTTATGCTCATGCTTCGCCTTTAGTTTCCATCATGGCACTGGCCAATGCGTCTTCAGCGGTGTGGCCTGCCCATATTACAAATTGAATGGCTGGATAATAGCGCTGTGCAGCGTCTACGCCAACAGCGATGATTGCTTCCACTTGCGCGTCATTGGCTTCGGCACCACCTGCCAGCAACAAAGTGTAGCGGAACACGATAGTGCCATCGGTGGTCCAGAGATCAAAATGGCCATGCATGATTTGGCTGTTGATGATTGCCACCAGCCTTGCCACTTCATCTTGGCGTTTTTCCGGAACCTTCAAATCAAGCACACAGGCAAAATGCAACGACTCTAAATCATCGCGCCATGTGAAAGACAGGTTTAAATCAGCCCAACCACCGCCCACCAGCATCACCACTTCATGGTCATTGGTGCGGTCGAGAGTCCAGTGGTGGCTCTCAGCCAGCTTCTCCAGCCGGTCGAGCGGATTAAAGGTGTCTCGGGTATAAGGCTCAAAGGCCGACATTCAAATTTCCTCAATCAGACGCCACGAATCATGGCTGCCTGTGAGTGCAATGTGCCGGACGAGCAGCACTGCTTCAACGGCAGCACTGATTCCTCCACATGATTTTAATAGCACGCCAACTCCACGCTGAGGTGCGAGCAAACGCGCCACGAAACGTCGCGTGCGTTGTGCCCTTTGAGGCCGCAAAGTCGCAGCACCCCGGGGTGAGGGAGTTTAGTTATTGCTCAGCTTTGCTTCCAACTCAGCAAGGCGTGCTGAAAGCTTATCATTTTCGGTGCGGGCTTTTTCGGCCATCTCGCGCACCACATCAAATTCTTCGCGTTTGACCACGTTGATATTATTGAGCACGCGCTCCACTTGCGTTTGCACAAGTGTATCAACTTCTTTGCGAACACCTTGTGCTGCACCAGCAGCATTGGTCATGAGTTTGGCAAGTTCGTCAAAGAAACGCGATGATGTTGCGGCCATGTTTGTTTTCCTCTGTTGAGGCATAACTAGGCATTCCAAACGGCTTCTTCAAGGGCTGTTGCAAGAATCTGATGTATGCGGCACAGAGGCATTATGTTAGCCGCAATCTTATTTCCAAATATCAGCCCAGACGCCATTGCAGTTGGAGGCTTCACGGTCAAATGGTATGGACTTGCCTATGTAGGCGGGTTGCTTTTTGCATCTTGGTATATGAAGAAATTGGTCACCAATCCGGCGCTATGGTTTGGGCAAAAGCCCACCATGCGACCTAACCAAGTTGATGACATGTTCATTTGGTTTTTTCTAGGCGTGGTGGCTGGCGGCAGGCTGGGATATGTTCTCCTCTACAATCCCATGAAGTATATGCAGCAACCATTTGATATATTTAAGGTTTGGGATGGTGGAATGTCGTTCCATGGTGGCTTTATCGGGGTGGTAATTGCGAGTTTTTTCTATGGTCGCAAAATTGGCACAACCCTCGACCGCATGTTGGATTTGGGCGCTGCCTCGGTGCCGGTTGGCCTTGGGCTTGGGCGCATTGCAAATTTCATCAATGCCGAACTTTTTGGCAGAGCAAGTGATATGCCATGGGCGGTGATTTTTCCGGGCGAGAATTTTGGCCGCCATCCCAGCCAAATTTATGAAGCGCTGTTGGAAGGTTTGGTTTTGTTTTTAGTGGTGCGTCTTGCCACGCATCGCAGCGGCGCCTTGGCGCATCCGGGCCGGGCCTCTGGTTGGTTTGCTTTGATATATGGCTTGGCTCGAATTTTCGCCGAATATTTCCGTGTGCCTGACGCGCAAATTGGTTATCTCTCTGGCATGGTTACTATGGGCATGATTTTATCGTTGCCGCTGGTTGTGGTTGGTCTCTGGTTATTGTGGCGGTCCCGTGACACCGCTTGAGATAATCATCAGAGAAATTATTGAAACGGAGGGGCCAATGCCGCTCGACCGTTTCATGGGTTTATGTTTGGGCCACCCGCAATTTGGATATTATATGTCGCGAGACCCGTTTGGGTCCGCCGGTGATTTCACAACTTCGCCTGAAATCTCACAGGTGTTCGGTGAAATGATTGGGGTGTGGTGCGTGAATGCGTGGATGAGTCTTGGCTCTCCATCGCCCTTTGCTTTGGTAGAGCTGGGGCCGGGGCGCGGAACTTTGATGGCGGATCTGCTGCGCGCGGCCAAAGCATCTTCGGATTTCATGTTGGCAGTTGAAATTCATTTGGTCGAAATGAGCCCGGTGTTGCAAAAAATGCAGCGCGAGAAATTAGACGCGCACGTGACATGGCATGCCAGCATTGATACGCTGCCGAATATGCCCACACTTTTTGTGGCGAATGAGTTTTTTGATGCCTTGCCGGTGCGGCAGTTTGAAATTCGCGGGGGCCAGTGTTTTGAGCGTTATGTGGGTGTTTCACAGGGCAAATTGAAAATGGGTTTGGTTCCTTCGCCTCAACGCGAAGGTGCCGATGGGGTTTATGAAGTCTCGCCCGTGTCGCTGGGAATTGCCGCTGAGATTACCGAGCGCATTGAAGCTTGTGGGGGGGCAGCTCTGATTATTGATTATGGTTTTGTGCAATCTGCTGCGGGGGATACGTTGCAAGCCATGAAAGCACATGAATATTGCAGCATTTTGGATAGTCCGGGCGAAGTGGATATTACCGCGCATGTAGATTTTGCCAAATTAAATGCTTCACCCACCATGAGCCAAGGGCATTTTTTGAAAGCCATGGGCATTGAAATGCGCACGGAAAAGCTTGCGGCGAAATTATCAGGTGAGGCCCAGACCAGTTTTATCACCGCAACCCGCCGCCTTATTGCTGAAGCTGAGATGGGAGAGCTTTTCAAAGTGATGTGTGTGGTGCAAAAGGGTGCAACGCAATTATATCCATTCGAGGCAACATGATTCAGGCTGCCCCTCTTCAACTGTCGGGAATTTCGCACGGATTTTTTACCCGTGCGGGTGGATATTCCACGGGCATATTTTCATCTTTGAATTGCGGATTGGGTTCAGGTGATAATATTGAAACGGTTAGCCGCAACCGCGCTAAAGTTGCCACTGTTTTGCACGTTGATCCCACTCATTTGGTCTCCGCATTTCAAATTCACAGCGCTGATGTGGCGGTGGTTGAAGCGCCGTTTTCTGAGCGGCCGAAGGTGGATGGTTTGGTGACGCGGGTGCGCGGCATTGCTTTAGCGGTTTTGACAGCCGATTGCGGACCAGTATTATTTGCCGATGGACAAGCCCAAGTGATTGGGGCCTGCCACGCGGGATGGAAAGGGGCTGTTTTTGGCGTTACTGATAGCACTATACTTGCTATGGAAAAACTGGGTGCGTTGCGCGAAAACATCGTGGCGGTGCTAGGGCCCACCATTTCGAAAACAGCCTATGAAGTTGGGCCAGAATTTCCCAAAACTTTTCTTGAGCAAAATTTAGCGCATCAGAAATACTTCACCCCATCTGTCAAGAGTGGTCATTATATGTTTGATTTACCTGCATATTTAACTGATCGTATGACGGCATTTGGCATTGGCCTTGTGCATGATTTGGGGCTATGCACTTATGCTGATGAACAGCGGTTTTTCAGCTATCGCCGGGCCACGCACCGCGCGGAAAAAGATTATGGCCGATTGATTTCGGCAATTTCGTTGACTGAAAAATGAAACTGTTCTTGGCACTTTTCTTAGGTTTGTTCTTGCTAGGATGCAGTGGGCCAGAACTTCCGCTTTCAAAATCGCAGCCTTCGGATGTGAGTGCGGATTCACTTTTGCAACCACCCTGGGAAGCTTTAGTGAAAGCGGGGCCGGGGGCTGACAAAGAGATTGATTTGGAGACTTTGAACGGTCCGCAAAAGCAACCGGATATTATGCCAGTGCAGGAACCTGCTCGGCAAGACATTGTGGAAGTCCCTAAGTCGAAAAAGCCCACACCAAAACCGGGCGACACGGAAATAAAAGCCGTAGCGGTTTTGCCTGTGAGTGGTTCAGGCGGCGCAGAATTAACCTCCGCCATGCGGAAAATTTTGAAAGACGCCGGCTGGCCGGTTCTTACGTCTGCGCGCGCCGATGCACTCACAATTAAAGGTCGCGTTGTGGTTGACGCCGCAAAAGACAATCAACAGCTGGTGCATTTGGTTTGGGTGGTCAGCACGCCCAAAGGCAAAGTTCTGGGGGATGTGAAACAAAATAATCCAGTGCCAGCAGGATCACTGGACGCTGGCTGGGGCGAGAATGCGGGCTATGCAAGCCAAGCCGCCGCCGAGGGCATTTTTAAGCTGATTGAGAAATTCCGTTAACAGCCATTATGCACAGCGTAAATGCCGCAATTGCAAGTCTGTCATGGCATTGTTATAGAGCGCCTTAATCTCTCTCGGTATAAGGGCTTAACATCCATGGTGAAAATCGTTTCAGGGAATAGCAATAGACCCCTGGCGGATGCGATTTGCTCTTATTTGAACTTGCCCATCACCAAAGCGGTGGTGAAGCGCTTTAACGACATGGAAGTGTTCGTTGAAATTCAGGAAAATGTGCGCGGCCAGGATATGTTTATTATCCAGTCCACGTCTTTCCCAACCAATGACCATTTAATGGAATTGTTGATCATCACGGATGCCCTGCGCCGCGCTTCGGCCAAACGTATTACAGCTGTAATTCCATACTTTGGTTACGCACGCCAAGACAGAAAGCCCGGTCCGCGCACACCCATTTCAGCAAAGCTTGTGGCCAATCTCATCACCCACGCTGGTGCTGACCGTGTGTTGACGATTGATTTACATGCAGGCCAAATTCAAGGCTTCTTTGATATTCCAACAGATAACTTATTTTCTGGGCCATTGTTTGTGCGCGATATCAAACAGCACATGGACATTGCCAACACCGTTGTGGTGTCGCCTGATATTGGCGGCGTGGTGCGTGCCCGCGCCTTGGCCAAGCGCTTAGATACGCCACTTGCTATCGTTGACAAGCGCCGCGAACGCGCGGGTGAATCTGAGGTGATGAACATCATTGGCGAAGTTGATGGCAAGTCTTGCATTTTGATCGATGACATTGTGGATTCAGGTGGCACGCTGTGTAATGCCGCTGAAGCTTTGCTGCAAAAGGGCGCCAAGGATGTGACGGCCTATATCACCCATGGCGTTTTATCTGGCGGTGCGGTTTCAAGGATCGCCAATTCGAAGTTGAAAAGTTTGGTCATCACAGATTCGATTCAACCCACTGAAGCGGTGAAAGTGGCGCGCAATATTCGTGTGATCCCGATTGCGAGCTTGCTGGGGGAAGCGATTGGGCGCACGAGCCGGGAAGAATCTGTGTCGAGTCTGTTTGAGTAAGTTGCCCCAAGTTTTCGACCATGGAATTGCAATTCGCGCCATTGGCGGTTTAGGAAATCAACTCTTTCAATATGCGGTGGGTCGCAGCATGGCCGTGAGGTTAGGCGGGCAGCTTTATGTGGATTCTCGAGGTTATAAGAAAAATAAAAACCGCCCGTTTTTGCTGAATCATTTTAACCATCATGCGATTCTTATTGAACGCACCTATCTGCCCCTCAGAATCTCAAAGTTTTTACGCAAAAATTTTGAAGTGCCAAGGCTTGAGCGGCAAGGCCGTTATGTTGATGAAGTTGCAAGTGATGCGATTGCACAGGTTAAGAATGCAAAACTTGGTCAGTATTTCAATGGCTTCTGGCAAGACCCGGCATATTTTTCTGATGTGGAAAGTTTGCTGAGAGAAGAATTGACGTTTGTTACAAGCCCAAGCTTCAAAAACAAAGAAATGCGAGATCAAATTGCAAATTGTTGCGCTGTTTCGGTCCACATTAGGCGGGGAGACTACCTCACAATCCCGCACCACAAGTTAATATTTGCAAGTTGTGGGCTTACATATTATGCAAAAGCAATCGCGACAATCTCCTCAAAGTTAACGCAAGCCCCGGTTTTTTTTGTATTTTCAGATGATCTTAAATGGGTGCAAGAAAATATCGCGTTTCCAGAAAGCACCGTGTTTGTGACAATCAATGATGATGCAAGTTCATGGGAGGATATGCGTTTGATGGCGGCATGCCAACATCACATCATTGCAAACTCAACTTTTTCTTGGTGGGGTGCATGGTTAAACGCTAGGCCAAATAAAATAGTGGTTGCCCCACGCTATTGGTATAAGGCTGACGTGGTAAATAGGTCGCCGCTATTGCTTCGGGATTTTGTACTGGTAGAAAATGACCAGAACTTAGTTTAAGTCCCGTTGGTATCATATTTCGCACAGTATTTTTTTGACTGGTTAGCACATTAGCTTTTCAGAAAATTGGCCATTGCACCTGTGGTCTGGGACAACGCAAAATCCTATGCCAATGATTTCATCATTGAGAAAAGTTTTATTGTCCAAAAAAATCACTGAATTTTGGTAAAACTATAAATTCCACAGCCGTGCTTAATTTTCGCGGGCAAGCTACTGAGGTCAATATTTTTGTGAATGTTTCCGTCATCATCCACAAAATCGAACCTCTTTAGCTTTAACTTCTCGCAACCTGGCCATCCAAATATTTCACGAGGATGAAAAACGCGGTGCGCATTGAAATGAACTTCGTTCTGGCTGGCAATTGGGAAGCTTATGTATAGCGTGCCCATTTTTGCCACCATTTCCACAAGATTTCGGAAGCCTAGTTTGTGTCCATCCGGATCTAGTGTGTCTCCGTAACGGCCAAGACCAAAATGCTCAATGGCATGCAAACAACTTACTGAATCTGATTCCAGTGGCAGACTTTTGTCGCTCATTAAATCATGCCGAACAAAAACAATGTTTTCATGACCGGTGCTATTTAGGGGACGAATATCGACAATCTCAATCTTCCGAAAAGATGCTACATGGGCAACAAAACCATCAATGCGGGAACCGATATCAATGTGCTGTACAGGGTTGTCATCATGGATGAGTTGCGCTACCAAAAGATCTTGATGAAAGTAATGGCCGCTAGCACTTCCGGCGACATCTTCGAAATCGCTGACAATCGGAAAGAAATGAGAAATTGTTCCGCCCATTTTCAGAAATTGCTGGCGATGCTTGCGCAACTTAAAATTTGTATGAACTTTTGACCAACGAACAATTCTTTTAATGAGTGTCACTAGGCGCCCCCTTCTGTATCGTTGATGTATTGCACATATTTGCAGAATTGTTGATCGACTTGTAGCTTGATAGGAAGTAATTTGTCTTTTGACGACTATGCAAATAGCGAATGAAAAGGAAACGAAGGACCGGAGTATTTTGAACGTGTGCATTTTTCGGGTGATCTGCTATCAGATGTTGCCATGAGCCCCATCATCCAAATTACCAATCTCTTTAAAACCTATAATACTGGCCTGCACGCCCTTAGAGACATAAGTCTTGAAATCAAGCGCGGCGAGATATTTGCTTTGTTGGGGCCCAATGGGGCTGGAAAAACTACGCTGATTTCGGTGATTTGTGGAATTGTGAACAAATCATCTGGCACCGTTCTGGTTGATGGACATGACAAC
>JANOUE010000012.1:0-7213 GCA_031416755.1 Hyphomicrobiales bacterium | reverse complement strand
CCTCGGGTCGGAAGGGCAAGCGCTGACGGGCTTCACCATCGAAGTGGCAGTAGATCCGAGTGCAAGCGACATTTCGACTCGTTTGGAAAGATTCGGACTTATCCAAGACTCCGACGTGCTCGACACCTGACACGACTTCCTGACCAAGGGCGGCGTGTTCAGCAAAGACCAAATCGAAAGCTACATCGAGCTGAAACAAGAAGAACAAGACCGCTACCGCATGACCCCGCATCCGGTTGAGTTTGATATGTATTATAGCTGTTAATCGTCCGTCCACGGATGAAAATGAGGACCCCGGTGAAAACACCGGGGTTTTCTATGTGCCAAACGAGCTATTGAACAAACAACAATGAAATTGAATACATTCTAATCACAGTGAAATAATCTCTCTGCAAACTCCATTTTATTTTAGACGGATCTATATACCCTCCACGAGCATTAAGTCTGTTTCAGCAGCAGTTTCACGAATTGCGCGTGCAGAAGTGTATTCTGGTGATTCATAGAAACGTTGGGCCGTCTCCATATTTTCAAACTCAATGACGATCACAAGGCCGCGAAGGGCTCCTTCGCGAAAGTCGGGGTTTGGATTTCTGGCGAGCACTTTGCCATTGTACAAAGAGATTGCTGGCCCTGACATAGCTTTAAATTTCTCATAAGCAACCTTATCATGAACGCGAATATGGGCGACTAAATATGCTTTGCTCATTTTATCTACTCCCTAAAGCAGTTCAATGAAATTTATAGCATTATTCGTCCAGGCTGAACAGGCCGGAGGAAACTCTGGCCTTTATTACTTTGAACTAGTTTTGTATCTTACACGTAAGAGCTCTTAATAGCCGCAGGAGAAGTATGTTGAATGTGAACCGCCGAAGTTTTGGCATTGGTATGTTTGCGGCATTGACTGCGCCCTCCTCCTTGAACGCCGCCAGCAATTTCAAACCAATTGCAACTCAATTTCTTGCGGCCCTTGCTGATCCCGGAGCCAAGAGTGGCACAGGCGCTGAGACGTGGGGGCTCTGGACTGTTGACCCGGGGCCTCGCGGGGTTCGGCTGAGTGCGCTTGAACAACTGAAAGCTACCGGCAATGTGGCACCCGCGGGCTGGCAGTTTGATCCGGCGAATTGGTGGCTGGAAGAGCATGGTTTGATTATGGAGCCCCCCTCACCAAATGTTCCTGCAGGGCGTTATTTGGTCACGGGTGATCGTACCGTGCAAACTGTGCTTACTGTTTTTCCCAAAGATGCCAACGGCAAGCAAGCGTGGGAATTGGCGGATGGTGCTACAATCTATGACGTCACGCATCTGCGCTGCCGTGCGGCGCGTTATACGCCGACTGCGGGGAGCAAGGGCTGCACTCCCGGTATGGTTGACCCTAATCGATTTCCGATGCCGCTTGGCGATCAGATGCCCTTGCTGGTTGGCTGCGACACGCTCGACCATGCTGTGCTTTTTATTGTGGGCATAGAAGAATGATCAGTGCAAAATCTGCTCTAGGAACAATTTCGTTCTCGGACTTTTTGGTTTGGTGAAGAACTCATTGGGTTCGTTTTCTTCTACGATTTGGCCTTGATCCATAAAAATAACGCGGTTGGCCACTTGTCTGGCGAAGGCCATTTCGTGGGTGACGCAGAGCATGGTCATGCCGCCATGCGCCAAGTCCACCATCACGTCCAAAACTTCTTTGATCATTTCAGGATCAAGCGCTGAGGTGGGTTCATCAAACAGCATGATTTTTGGATTCATGCAGAGTGCCCTGGCAATAGCCACACGTTGCTGTTGGCCGCCAGAAAGTTGGCCCGGATATTTCAGCGCTTGTTCTGGAATTTTCACGCGTGTGAGGAACTTCATTGCAGTTTCTTCGGCCTTTGCCTTAGGTTCCTTGCGCACCCAGATGGGGGCCAAGGTGCAATTTTCCAGCACGGTTAAATGCGGGAACAAATTGAAATGTTGGAACACCATGCCCACTTCGCGGCGCACATCATCAATGTTTTTGACGTTGGCAGTGAGTGGAATTCCATCAACCTCAATTTCGCCTTTCTGATGTTCCTCCAGGCGATTGATGCAGCGGATCAATGTGGATTTGCCAGAACCAGATGGACCGCAGATGACAATGCGCTCGCCCTTTTTTACATCAAGGTTGATATCGCGCAGCACGTGAAACTGGCCATACCATTTATTGACGCTTTTCATCAGAACCGCGGAATGAGACATGTTTACCTCGTGTGGCTGGTGTTGAGCTTGCGCTCAATGAATTGGGAATAGCGCGACATGGCAAAGCAGAAAGCCCAGTAAATGAGTGCCAGTGCAAAATATCCGGTGTTGCCAGTTTGGGCCGAAGCCCATTTGGCATCGTTGAAGCCAGATTGCACAATGTTGAACAAATCAAAAATACTGATGATGGACACAAGGCTGGTGTCTTTGAACAGGCTGATGAAGCTGTTCACAATGCCGGGGATAACCACTTTCAATGCTTGTGGCATCACCACCAGCAACATCATGCGCCAATAGGAAAGCCCCACGGCCATAGAAGCTTCATATTGACCTTTAGGAATGGCTTGCAAACCGCCGCGCACCACCTCTGCCATATAGGCAGCGGAGAACAACCCAACGCCCACAAGAGCTTTCAATAATTTATCAGGGTTCACACCGGGCGGCATGAACAGCGGGAACATGACGGAAGCCATAAACAGCACAGTGATCAATGGCACGCCACGCACGACTTCAATGAAGCCGGTGCTGAGTGTGCGCACCACTGGCATTTCTGAACGTCGCCCAAGTGCGAGAAGAATTCCCAAGGGCAGCGAAACTACTATGCCCGTTACAGCAACAATGAGCGTGACAAGTAAACCACCCCATTGTTCCGTGCCAACCGCTTCCAAGCCAAAGCGACCGCCAGTTAACAAGATGAAAGCTATCACTGGATAGATGACGAAGAAAAACAGGGAGTTCCAGCCTTTGAACGGAATTTTTGGGATCAGCAATCCAGCGAGTGACAATCCGCCCAATAGGAATACAATATTGGCCCGCCACCGCTCTTCAATCGGATAGAAACCATAGACCCATTGCAGTGCCTTGGCGTTGACAAATGGCCAACAGGCCCCGGCTCCAACAGCATTACAAGGTTCACGATCGACTGCGGTCCAAACAGCAGAAAACACCGCCCATTGCAGGATGTTCCACGTGGCCCAGGCCAACATCAGGCAAATTAGAATTGTGCCGAGACCGCTGATTGGCGTTGGGGCAAAGCGGTCGCGCAGCTTGGCCCACAGCCCAATTATGTTGGCGGGTGGCGGCAGCAAGGGCGCATCTTCAGTTCTGACGTAATTAATCGCCATGCTCAGCGCTCCACCAATTTCATGCGCGAGTTAAACCAGTTCATGAAAGCCGCGGTGAGTAAGCTCAACCCCAAATAGACAACCATCAAAATGAACACCACTTCGATGGCTTTTCCAGATTGGTTGTTCACTGTGCCGCCTGCATACATGAAATCTGGAAATCCAATCGCAACCGCCAGAGACGAGTTCTTGGTGAGGTTTAAATATTGGCTCGCCAAAGGTGGAATAATAACGCGCATGGCTTGTGGAATGATCACGAGGCGCAACGCATCGTTACGGGTTAATCCTAGCGCACTGGATGCTTCGGTTTGACCATGGCTGACGGCGAGAATGCCAGCGCGCACGGTTTCGGCGATATAAGAGGCGGTGTAGATTGATAGCGCCAAAAGCAGGGCTATCATTTCAGGAACAAGTGTCATGCCACCCACAAAGTTAAATCCTTTGAGTGCTGGATAGTCGAAGCTGAGGGGCCAGCCTGTAACCAATAAGCCAAGAAATGGAGCAAGCAGGATTATGGGAATCGAGATCCACCATATTGGTGTAATCTTGCCGGTTTCTTCTTGGGTTTTGCGCGCCTTGCGGCGGAAAATCCAAGTTCCAACAAGTGCAAAAACGAAAAAAAGAACCGCCAGCCAAGCTCCGGAAGCAAAAATTGGATGCGGCATAATCACGCCACGGTTGCTGATGAAGATAGTGTCTAAAATATTGAATGCGGCTTTTGGCCCGGGCATTGGCTTCAGGACCAGCGCATACCACATGAATATTTGGAGCAGCAGCGGCACATTGCGGATAATTTCAACATACAGCGTTGCTGCACCCGCAATCACCCGGTTTTTTGACAGGCGCATGATGCCTACGATAAAACCTATGATGGTTGCTAATATGATGCCGAGCACCGCCACCAGCATGGTGTTCAGAAGGCCCACAACAAGAGCGCGACCATAGGTGGAAGAGGATGAGTAATCGAGCAACGAGGAACTTAAATCAAAGCCTGAGGCTTGCGTCAGAAAATCAAATCCGAAATTTTGATTGAGCTTTTTCAGATTGGCTTGGGTGTTGCCAATAATTTCATAGAGGCCCCATGCCAAAAGCAGCAGCACGATGAGTTGTGAGACAATGCCTCGAACCTTGGGGCTGTAAAACCATGCCACGACGCCAGATGAAGTGGGCGGTGGCACCTTGGGAATTACTGTCATGGGCTTTGAAATCCGAAAAAAGAGCCCATGCAAAACACGGGCTCTACCTTTCAAATATTAACGGATTGGAGGAGCGTATTGCAGTCCACCGGCATTCCATAAAGCGTTCTTGCCGCGAGCGATTTTCAATTGCGCCAAGTTACGTTCAAAAATTTCGCCGTAGTTGCCTACTTGCTTGACGATGTTGTAAGCCCAATCTGGGCCAAGGCCGAGGCCCTTTCCGAAATCATTGTCGGCTTCAACGCCATCTGCGCCCTTCACTTTGGTGGACAGCAAACGTTGTATTTCCGGATTGGCCGAGGTCTTCATCTCGTCAACATTGGCCGAAGTTACGCCAAGTTCTTCAGCGTTTAGCGTTGCGTAATATGTCCACTTCACAATGTTAAACCAACCTGCATCACCTTGACGAACAACTGGGCCAAGTGGTTCCTTTGAAATAATTTCTGGCAGCACCATATGGTCGGCAGCGTTCGGGAACTTCAAGATTTCAGCATAGAGGCCCGATTGGTCGGTGGTGAACACATCGCAACGGCCATCTTGATAAGCCTTCAGAACTTCTTCGTTCTTTTCAAAGGCTACGATTTTATATTCCATCTTATTGGCCTTGAAATAATCCGCAAGGTTGAGTTCGGTGGTGGTGCCGGTTTGGGTGCAAACTGAAGCGCCATTGAGTTCCATGGCCGACTTAACACCAAGTTTGGTCGGAACCAGGAAGCCTTGGCCATCATAATAAGTTACGCCAGCAAACGAGAGGCCAAGCGACGTATCACGGCTCATGGTCCATGTGGAGTTGCGCGAGAGCATGTCAATTGCACCAGATTGCAGTGCTGTGAACCGCTCCTTTGCTGACAAAGGTGAATACTTCACCTTGGTTGCATCGCCCAAAACGGCAGCCGCTACGGCTTTGCAGAAATCAACGTCGAGGCCAGTCCAGTTATTTTTATCATCTGGATTCGAGAAGCCGATCAAGCCTTGGCTAACGCCGCATTGCACAAAGCCCTTGGCTTTCACATCGTCAAGTGTGGCGGCATTGGCGGCTACGGCAAAACCACAGAACGCGGATGCCAGAACCAGTGCTTTAAATAATTTCATATTCATTCTCCCTAAAACGCTAAAATCTCAATTGTATTGATTGTTCACTGTTCTAACGCAGCTTGCAAAGATTAGAGCCGCAAATTTGGCTTTGGTCAAGTCGAACCGCTTTGAGTCTTCGCAATGAAGCTTGCAATCTTGATATAATTGCTGTGTTGCCCGCTATTTTCGCAGCGGAGCTCCCAGCAAGCGAAACGCCCGATCGATCGGCGCTATCATACTGCCAATTGCAGTTTCTAAAGCTGTATCTTTATGACCAAGGCCCTCCCACGAGGAGGACTTGCAAAAATATATAGTAAGAACCAACAAAAAATAACTTGAGGTCGAGCAAAGTAGAAGCGTGCAACATCGTGCGGCGTGGAACGACCATTTCCAAAGCTGTCTTCGGAGAAAGTCTGCGCCAGCTATTCAAGATGAGGTAAAGCAAAATTGCGGTGACGCCAGCGCCGGCATAGGTTGGCAAATAATATTGCGAGTCAGCTTAGGTGATTACATAAATCGGAAATGCCAGAGAGTGCAGCAGGTTCGCGAGAAATTCCATAAAAGCCCCTTGCTGCGCGAAGCACATGAACTTCGCGCAAAATCGGGGTAATTAAAGCGGTTGCGTGTTTAACGCTTGGTTCAGGGCAGAGCCTAATAGTTTTCCATGCAATCTTCGAAAGCCAAGTAGTAAATTTGCTTTTTCTTTTCTTGGCCATTTATGGCACCCAACATGGTCCCACCAACAGCACCGAACGCAGCACCGGGAACAACGCCTTTTTTGCCATTTAAGATACCGCCTAAGAATGCACCACCAACACCGCCGGCAACCAGACCAGTTCCCACGCTTTTATTGGCATATTTGTTGGCTTGTTTCTGAGCATAAGCTTTACAAATTTGCCTTTGGCTTTTGGCAAAGCTTACATCTGCCGTTGCTAGCATGGTGGCAGACGCGAAGGTCAAACCGAGAATTACAGCGAAAGTGCGTTTCATTTTAAATGCTCCGTTAGGTGATGGTGATACAATAAGCCGTACACATGAACCGAAGATGAACTCCCGAAACTTGGTCAAAATAAGTTAACCGCAGACAGGTGCGGAACCACATTTAGCACGCTTAAACGCAGCCAGCATGATTTTTATCTGGCCCTGATAATCAGTATTTAGTTTTGCTGGCTGCCGTAAATTTCAGCCACAGCTGGCCACTGCATTAAAGTGCGAGAGTCGGGTTGAAAAGCCAGCAGCTCTGGCAGATTGGCCTTTTGCTTGAGCCGACATTCTAAATATTGAAGCTGCACCGGCACAAAACCCGCGTCTTGAAATCAAATCACCCTCCTGCCGTCCTTTACTCTAATCTGGCAGGAAAGCCTTCGGCGCGCAAATCTGTTCCAAGTGCATCTTCCAGCAGTTTTGCGATTTGAGTGGATTGTGCGGCACCGCCATAAGCAGCTTTACCTTTAATGAATGTTTGATTGGTCATCGAAGCCAAATCTAATGGCACCCCAAATTCTTTGCCGAAATTCATAGCAAAGCCCAAATCTTTCAATGCCAAATCCATGGTGAAAGCAATATCGTAACTGCCATTCAAAATAAGTTGGCCTTCGGTTTCATGCA
>JANOUE010000011.1:0-2463 GCA_031416755.1 Hyphomicrobiales bacterium | reverse complement strand
TAAATTATCGCCGTGTTTCATGCAGCACAAGATGTGCAACGCAATCAATATTGATGTTTACCGCCCCAATCTCACCCACCCCTCTCCCCAATTCCGCCACATCTCCCCGCCATTCCACCTGCCATCCGAGGGGACACATATGAAACACGCCATCATCATCGCTACAGCCTTGAGCTTTTCGCTCAGCGCTTGCACCACCAATCCATTCACAGGCGAACAGCAGCTTTCTAAAACTGCCGCAGGCATAGGCACCGGAGCTGCCATTGGCGCTGGCGTTGGCGCTTTATTAGGGGCCACCACCAGTTTCTCCACGCGCAAAGCAGCGCTGATTGGTGCTGGCATTGGCGCATTGGCTGGCGGTGGTGTTGGCAACTATATGGACAATCAAGAATCAAAATTGCGCGAACGCCTGGCTGATACGGGCGTATCGGTAAATCGCGTTGGCGATAGCATTGTGCTCAACATGCCATCGAACATTACTTTTGATTCCAACCGCTCTGAACTCAAACCGCAGTTCTTTGGCACACTCAGTTCAGTCGCTGAAGTGTTCAAAGAATATAAGCAAACCGTGATTGATGTGATTGGCCATACTGATTCAGTTGGCGATGATGAATCAAACTATGACCTTTCGCGCCGCCGCGCTGCATCCGTGGCGCAGTTCCTCGCCTCGCAAAAGCTAGACCCCAACCGCTTCTCGGTGGAAGGCCATGGCGAACGTGATCCAATTGCATCCAATGCGTCACCATCAGGCAAAGCCATGAACCGCCGCGTTGAAATTACCATTCTGCCATTGACGTAATTCGTACTTTCGTGAGAGCTATGATTGTGAGAGAAGGGCTTTTTTAACGAAAGCCCTTCCATGTCCGTAGCCCGCGTCACCCTCACATTTCCAAATCTTTCTCATGAAGCCGCCCACGCAATGGCTGAAACCATTGAGAATGATTTCCAGCTTGATCCTCTCGCCGTCACCATCAATGAAACCGATGAAGCGTTAAACCTGTGGGAAACTGTTGCGTGGTTTGAAGATGACGAAACCGCCGCTGCCGCCCGTGAGCATTTGAACCAAGCCCATTCCTTAATCGCCCCGGTGCCGGATATTGATTGGGTGCGCCGTTCGCTTGAAGGTTTAGCCCCGGTCACCGCGGGCCGCTTCTTCTTGCATGGTTCGCATGATCGCCACCTGCGCCGCACTTCAGGAATATCGCTAGAGATTGATGCCGGCACAGCATTCGGCACCGGCCATCACGGCACCACAGCGGGCTGCCTTTCAGCACTCGATGAAATCTTAAAACGCCAGCGCCCTACCCGCGTTCTAGATTTGGGTTGCGGCACTGGTGTTCTCGCCATTGCCGCCGCCAAAGCGCTCAAACAAAAAGCCTTAGCAACCGACATTGATGCCGAGGCCGTGCGCGTCAGTTTTGGCAACGCAAAGCGCAACGGCGTAACACCGCTGATCAAGGCCGTCACCGCAGCGGGCTTGCACCACAAGGTGATCAGAAAAGCCGCCCCCTTTGACTTAATTTTCGCAAATATCTTGGCCAGGCCCTTGGCCAATCTTGCTCAAGGGCTAAGCTCTATGGTGGCACCGGGCGGAAAGCGTATTCTCTCCGGCCTCACGCATGATCAGCTGCGCTGGATCAAAGCGTGTTACACAAATCGCGGACTCACTCCCGCCCGCTGCATCCGCAATGGCAATTGGATTGCACTTGTGATGGTGAACCCCAAAACAAAAAAACGCCCCACCAATAAATTGGCAGGGCGCTTAAATGCCGGATCATCGCGACCCGGCTGGGAGGATATTTAAAGCATGACACCAAAAAGTCGCAGACTTTTTGGCTTCCCTTCATGCGAACTTCTAAATGTAGAGCTTAGTTGCCCCAAACCCGACTGGTGATTTCACCACGTGCCACGCCAATATCGGCGAGCAAACGGTCATCAAACTGGCTCAACTGACGCACAGCACGGCTGCGGGCCAAATAAGTTTTCATACGGCCCATAACGCCAGTATTGCGAATAGTTTCACGGTTTAAATTATTTGTCATATCTCTTCTCCTTCTCTCAAATTGAGCTCGGTTGAGCTTGTCCTTTGAGGTAAATTACTTGTGCAACGCACCATTTCGATCTTCAGATAAGTGCTCAATTGCGGTCTGACCAGACCAGATTTCGAATAGTAATCATGCAAAATTTGCATGACTAAAGTGAAGCGTTACAAAACCTAACAGGTCATCACTTAAATCACCAAATACTATTGAATTATGGCGTTTATATTGCAGCATATGTCACAGTTTCGTCACAGACATGAAACCAAAATTAACAAATGGCGAGAGCTATATCCGTTAATTATTGGTTAAAATACCGATTTGCCATGCAAAATATGTATGAGTAAAATGTAACATTTGACTATTTCGATAAAAACTTGACATTGCGCTGCAACATTCAAGCAGCTTTACATTCCCCCGCCCA
>JANOUE010000010.1:0-25062 GCA_031416755.1 Hyphomicrobiales bacterium | reverse complement strand
GTGATCGCATTCTTGCAATATTTATTTTACAAAACTGCATTAGGCCGGGCCTTCCGCGCCACGTCTGACGATTCTGAAACGGCACTTCTGATGGGGCTTGACCAGCGCAAAGTTTATGCTTGGGCGATGGCCTTGTGCCTTGGCGTTGTGGCTATTGCTGGCGTGTTTCTGGGCTTACGAACAAATTTCGATCCGACAACTGGACCTGGTCGCCTCATCTTTGGTTTCGAAGCTGTGATTATTGGTGGACTTGGAAATTTGTGGGGGACGCTGATTGGCGGAGTTATTTTGGGAGTATCGCAAGCCATTGGTGCGCAGATAAATCCGGGTGCGCAAGTTCTGGCCGGTCATTTGGTATTTCTGTTGGTGTTGGCCATTAGGCCCAGGGGCCTATTTCCGAGGATGACAGGATGAGCTTAAGTTTCACCCGCTCTACCAAAGCGAGCCGCATTGCAGCTGGGCTCGCGGTTATACTTGGGATTATTTTGGTTGCTGCGCCATTTTGGGGTTCAATCTCGACTGCGCAACTGCTCGGCCGGATGATGGTTTACATTGCACTCGCTTCGCTTTGGAATTTGTTGGCAGGTTATACCGGCCTCGTTTCAGTGGGGCAGCAGGCCTATGTTGGGCTTGGGGTTTATGTGATGGTATCGGTCACCATTTATCTCGGTATTCACCCCTATTTTGCAATTCCACTGGCTGGGCTTGTCGCAGTGCTCATTGCTTTGCCAGTTGGAAAATTAGTGTTCCGCCTGCAAGGCGCATATTTTGCAATTGGCACATGGGTGGTGGCGGAAGTGTTTCGCTTGATTGCAGCTCAACTTGGTTCAGTGGGGCTTGGCGGTGGCTCTGGAACTTCTATTCCGACGCAAGTGATGCTGGGATTGGCCGTCAATAAATTCTGGCGTGAAGCTTCGATTTATTGGTTGGCGCTTTTTCTGGGTATTGGATCATTGGCATTGGTCTATGGTTTGTTGCGCTCACGGTATGGTCTGGCTTTAACGGCCATTCGAGATAGCGAAGTTGCATCGTCATCACTTGGCGTAAATATCTCGCGCATTAAGTATGCTGTTTATGTGGCAACGGCAGGCATGACTGCCATGGTGGGTTCACTCATCGCATTGCAGAAAATTCGAGTTTCGCCAGATGCTGCTTTTAGTGTGAATGATTATACGGCGATTGTGATTTTCATTGTGGTGATTGGTGGAATTGGCACAATTGAAGGGCCCATCATTGGCGTAATAATCTACTTTTTGCTGCAGCAATATCTCTCACAACTTGGCCCGCTTTATTTAATCATCCTTGGGGCAGTTGCCATTGTCATGATGTTGGTGGCCCCAAAAGGCATCTGGGGCTACATTGCTGAGCGTTGGCAGATTTCACTTTTTCCAACAGGTTATGTGGTGAAGGAGGATAACACGTGAATCCTTTCACTTACACTGCCTTGCCCACCCGCGTTATTTTCGGCAGAGGGAAAATTGTTGAGGCTGGTGCAGAGGCCAAAAGACTGGGCATGAAACTGCCTTTGGTGATCACCACACACCAACAAGCGGATTCTGCACAAGCCATTGTGGCAACAACGGGTGGGTTTGTGTTTGCGGGAGCTGCCATGCACACGCCACTCAATGTGACTGAAGAGGCAATGGCCGTGCTCACAGCCCACGGGTGCGATGGCATGATTTCTTTGGGCGGCGGCTCTTCCACTGGCCTTGGCAAAGCGATTGCACTGCGCACAGATTTGCCACAACTGGTCATCCCCACCAGTTATGCGGGCTCTGAAATGACAAATATTTTGGGCGAGACTGTTGACGGCGCAAAGACCACGAAGCGTGATGCCAAAATTCAGCCGGAGACAGTAATTTATGATCCTGAACTCCTCGGCACATTGCCTGATCGTTTTGCTGCCACCTCAGGTATGAATGCAATCGCCCATGCTGTGGAAGGGCTTTACGCTGTTGATGGCAATCCTATGGTTTCATTGATGGCGGAGGAGGGCATTCGGGCTTTGGCCGCTGCTTTGCCACGCGGCAAATTGGGGCATGATGAAGCGCTTTATGGGGCTTGGCTCTGTGGCACGGTTTTGGGGTCGGCTGCCATGGCATTGCATCATAAGCTTTGTCATGTGCTGGGCGGCACTTTTAATTTGCCCCATGCTGAAACCCACACGGTTATTTTGCCTCATGCCACAGCTTACAATGCGCTTGGTTCACCTGAAGCCATGAAGCGGGTGAAACGGGCGCTCAATTCGCAAAGTGCCGCAGGCGGGCTTTATGAACTTGCCCAAAAACTTGGAGCGCCTTTAAGTTTGAAGGAGTTGGGCATGGCCGAATCTGACCTCGATCACGCGTCTGAAATTGCAGCTGCTAATCCTTACTCCAACCCCACGCCAATTGAACGTGGCGCTATTCGCAGATTATTAGATGATGCCTATCATGGCCGCAGACCAGCCTACTGAACGGAGAATAGCATGGCCGATATTGTAACAGATGTAATGATTATAGGAACTGGCCCAGCGGGCAGCGCAACCGCCGCATTGCTGGCTACTCAGGGTATTAACACTTTTGTCATCAACCAATATCGGTGGCTGGCCAATACGCCGCGTGCCCACATTACCAATCAGCGCACAATGGAAGTGCTGCGTGATCTTGGCACTGAAGTTGAAAAGGAAGCTTATATGCACGCCACCGATCAAGACTTGATGGGTGAGAATGTGTTTTGCGAAAGTCTGGCTGGCGAAGAATTGGGCCGCATGAAGAGCTGGGGAAAGCATCCTCTGTCGCGCGCCGAACATCTGCTTTCATCGCCGACGTTCATGAATGATCTGCCGCAAACATTCATGGAACCGCTGCTCTATAAAACTGCCTGTTCACGCGGCGCGCAAGGGCGCATGTCATGCGAATATATTTCTCACGTGCAAGACAAAGCTGGCGTGACCGTTACCTGTAAAGATCGGCTGACGGACAAAAACTTCACGGTCGGTTGCAAATATTTGGTGGGTGCTGATGGTGGCAATTCTTTGGTGGCCGAACATGCGGGGCTGTCGTTTGAAGGCAAGATGGGGGTTGGCGGCTCGATCAATATTTTGTTTAAAGCCGATCTTTCGAAATATGTCGCTCATCGCCCTTCGGTACTCTACTGGGTGATGCAGCCCGGGGCTGATGTTGGTGGCATTGGCATGGGTGTGGTGCGCATGGTGCGGCCGTGGCATGAGTGGTTGATCATTTGGGGCTATGACATCAATCAACCTGCTCCGGTTGTGGACCATAAAATGGCAACCCAAGTGGCGCGGCAATTGGTGGGTGATCCGAAGCTGGAGATTGATCTGATTTCAGCGAGCACATGGACTGTCAACAATATGTACGCGACCAAAATGCAGAAGGGCCGGGTATTTGTTATGGGCGATGCAGCACATCGGCATCCGCCATCCAATGGTCTTGGTTCCAACACCTCTATTCAAGATGCTTTTAATTTGGCGTGGAAGTTGGCCGCGGTCATTAAAGGCAAGGCCACGCCAAAATTGCTCGAAACTTATACCAAGGAACGCGCACCCATTGCCAAACAAATTGTAACCAGAGCCAATCAGTCGATTGGAGAATTTGGACCAATTTTTCAGGCCCTCGGGATGGACGGTGGCTTTGATCACGAGAAGATTAAGCGCAATATGGATGCCCGTTGCGACACCGGTGAAAAAGCTGAAAAACAGCGTGAAGCTTTACGCAAGGCTATCGCTTTCAAGCGTTACGAGTTCGACTGCCACGGTGTGGAGATGAACCAGCGCTATAAATCGGACGCAGTTATTGCCGATGGTTTGAAGGTGCCGGGCAAGGGCATTGATTTGGAACTGCATTATGTGCCTACCACCACACCTGGTGCGCGCATCCCGCATGTTTGGGTGTTTGACAAAGGCGGACAGCCGCATTCAACGCTCGATCTTTGCGGCAAAGGTCAATTCACTTTGATCACTGGTATTGGCGGCGAAGCTTGGGTGGAGGCTGCAAAGGCAGCCGCGAAGAAGTTTGGTATTGCCATCACAACCCGCGTTATTGGCCCGCGCCGTGACTTTGAAGACCATGGTGGTGAATGGGCTGGGGCCAGCGAAATTTCAGATTCCGGCTGCCTGCTGGTTCGACCCGACCAGCATGTAGCTTATCGTGCTCTCAAAGTTTCAAAAACTGCAAGCAAAGATATTGCAAATGCATTCACTTCAATTTTAGGACACTGATCATGGCAAAAGCAGCATTAAAAAAACTACCCGCAAAAAAGCAAGCGTCGGCTAAGAAGAAAACGGCCGCAAAGAAAAATTCAAATGCGAAATATTACTTTACGGTGAAAAACTCGGTGCAAGTTGTGCAAGACCGGGCGGGCCCAAAAGCAAATAAGCGCGTCAAGTATCTCACTGATAGCTTGGTGAAACACCTTCACGCTTTTGTCAAAGAAACCAAGCCCACACTGGATGAATGGATGCAGGGCATAAACTTCCTGACGCGCACGGGCCAACTCTCCACAGATTGGCGGCAAGAATATATCTTGCTATCGGATGTGCTGGGAATTTCGATGCTCGTTGAAACCATCAACAACGACAAGTTTTCAGGCGAAACTGAATCAACGGTGCTTGGTCCATTTTATATTGCCAATGCGCCTAAATATCAAAACGGCGACAATATCTGTTTGGATGGCAAGGGTGAAACTGTTTGGGTGCAGGGCCGCGTGAAAGATGCCAAGGGCAAGCCAATTGCCGGGGCCGTGCTTGATGTCTGGCAAGCCAATGAAGATGGCTTTTACGACGTGCAACAAAAGGGCATTCAGCCTGATATGAATTTGCGCGGCGTGTTTGCCAGCGGCAAGAATGGTGAATTCTTTTTCCGATCGGCTTATCCAAAATATTATCCCATCCCTTACGATGGCAGCGTGGGTGATTTACTGGTCGCACTGGACCGCAACCACAATCGGCCTGCACATTTGCATTTCTTGGTTACGGCTCCCGGATTTGAAAAACTTGTCACACATATTTTTACGCCCGATTGCCCGTGGTTAAATGATGACGCCGTGTTCGGTGTC
Source organism: Hyphomicrobiales bacterium (assembly GCA_031416755.1). Lineage (GTDB taxonomy): Bacteria > Pseudomonadota > Alphaproteobacteria > Rhizobiales > Aestuariivirgaceae > Aestuariivirga. The sequence continues at coordinate 20,004 of JANOUE010000010.1, read as the reverse complement.
AAAGAAAGCCTTATTGCTGATTTCAAAATAGTTGATAACCCTAAGCTTGCAGCGAATCGTGGCCTGCCCAATCCATTTCGGGAAGTAACTTGGGATGTGATTATGAGCAAGGCGACCAAGAAAAAGAAGTGAGCAAGCCTTGCATCATATGTGTAGCAATTACGGGTTCACTTCCTACTAAAGAAAATAACACGGCCGTTCCCATTACTATTGCTGAGCAACTTGAAAGTACGCATGAAAGCTTTGAAGCGGGTGCATCGATCGTGCACGCCCATGTGCGCGATGATGATGGCAAGCCCAGTTCTGATCCTGAACGCTTTGCGCGTTTGATGGAGGGTATTGAAAAGCACTGCCCCGGCATGATCGTGCAGCTTTCAACAGGTGGGCGATCAGGTGCGGGAAAGGTGCGTGGTGGCATGTTGTCCTTAAAGCCGGATATGGCCTCTCTTTCTGTGGGTTCCAATAATTTTCCAACGCGTGTTTATGAAAATCCACCGGATCTCGTCGATTGGTTGGCAGCAGAAATGCTTCATTATCAGGTGAAGCCAGAGATTGAAGTTTTCGATCTTTCGCATATTTTTCAGGCCGCGGCGATGCAGAAGGATGGCCGCTTGAAGGGGCCGATTTATGTGCAGTTTGTGATGGGCGTAAAGAACGCTATGCCAGCTGATGAGCGCGTGCTTGATTTCTACATCGAGACTTTGAAGCGACTTTCGCCCGATGCGCAGTGGTGTGCTGCTGGCATTGGGCCAGCACAGCTTACAATCAATGAATGGTCAATCGCCAAGGGTGGCCATACGCGCACCGGTATGGAAGATAATGTGCGACTCGACAAACATACACTTGCTCCTTCCAATGCAGCTTTAGTGAAACGCGCTGCTGCAATTTGTGCGAAAAATAATCGACCAGTTGCAACATGGCATGAAGCGCGCAAAATTCTAGGGCTTTAGAACATAGCCTAGAGCATAATGCGCCAAGACGATTCCGTATTGGCGCATTATGCTCTAGTTGAGCGGCGTCCATTTTTTTGCTGGTGTTGCTTTTTCCAAAATATAAAAGTGATTACTTGCTAGTTTTTGCCAGTCGTCTTTCGTTCCATCAGGCCAAACAACGCGGACATCGGCTTCTGCCTTTTGGCCCAAGCCAAAATGCCACCAGCCGTTTTCTCCACTGGCATGGCCGCCGCCTGAAGTTATTTCACGGCGCATAATTTTAGCGCCATGCTTTAATTCAATCCATGCGCCAATGGCATCGCGGTTGGTGTTTGGCTGTTGCAATTTGAACTCAATCCAGCGGCCCAGATTGGTGCTGGTATTGCGCCAGATCTGGGTTGGATCATTGCGGTTGACCACGACAAGATCAGTCAAGCCATCATTGTTGAAATCCACTACGGCAGCACCGCGCGACGAGAATGTGCTGGCTACGCCTGCCTTTTCTGCGCTATCTTTGAATTTACCATCAGCTCCTTGCAACAATAAATTATTTGGGTCTTTGTTGGCAAAATCCGGCATGCGGTCGACATTGCCTTTGGCCACGAATAAATCTTGCATGCCATCATTGTTCACATCCTCAAACTGGGCATGCCAACCAGTGCTTGGCCTGAGATCTGTTCCGAATGTGGGGCGATGCACCGTCACACCTTTTGCAAAGGCCACATCCTTGAAACTGGCTGCTGGAGCCTTCGCCAAGGTTTGCAGCTTATGATCAGCCATGGAGGTTAGGAAATATTCGGGGTAGCCATCGAAATCCAAATCAGTAGAGGCAATGCCCATGCCCCAAATTTTAAGCGGCTTCCAGCCTTCGGCTTCGGAGTAGAGTGCAGGTGGTTTGCCTGCATCAATGTGCCAAAGTTGCTCTTGGCCGCCTTCATAATATTCGCGGTCATTGGAGATTCGCAACGAGGCCAAGCCGGAATTATTCCAATCGGTGAACATCATGGAGAGTGCGCAAAAACTTGGCTTCAGGGTTAAGGGTGCGGCAAATTTATTTCCATCTGGTCGGTGCAGCCAATTGTCAGTGCAAGAGCCCCATGGGGAGAATGCTTCTTTGCGGTCGATGTAATTACCGATTGCGAGAGTGGGCCAGGTCGCCCCTTTTTCCCAAGTCGCGGCAAAAGATGTGCTCCAGGCATCGCCGCCATTAAAGTTCCATAATTCATTGGCGCGTTCAAATTTGCAATTGCCTAAGCCCCGCATCACCACGTTTTCACCCACCCGCAACAGCACAATATCCTTGTTGCCATCACTGTCGATATCGAGTGGGTAAGTGGCCGTAACACTTTCCAGTTCCAAGCCGCTGTTTTCGTTTGCGAATGTAAATGGGCCGCCTTGCTTTGAAGTGTTGCGATAGAATTTAGCTTTATTGGTGCCGCCTGCCAGCACCATATCGGCAAAGCCATCGGCGTTGCAGTCAAAAGTGGCAACTCCACCACCCACCATGAATTCCCACTCGCCTTTATAGATGTGGGTTATGCCGGAACTTACGGTTTCCTCGGTGAAATATGGGATCACTGGTTCAGTTGCTTGCGCTGCTGTTGAGATGAGGAATAGTGATCCGAAAATGATTTTCTGCATGATTATTTCCGAGTCTTGAGAGCAGTGGCGAACGCACCGATGCAACGGCCTTGTTGCAGTCCGTTTTCGATTGCCGGGCGAAAATGAATACCACCATAAAGTCGCGAAATTCCAGCCTCTTCAGCTGCTGCCCAAAAGCTTGTGAAGCTGCGCGGCTTGTTGCCATCTTTCAATCCAGTTTCGTCGGTGAAGGCAAAATTATCACCATAAATCTGCGTGAGCACTGTTGCTGCCGCACCTGATAGGGTGCTGTGGCCGCTTGGGTATTCAGGGAATGGTGGGGTGTTGATAAATGTTTCCCAGTTCGGATCGATGAGTTTTTTGATATAAGTTAAGGGCCGCAGATAATTATATTTATATTTTGCGTTCCAGCAGCCAATAAACGCATCGGCTTGGGCGATGCCAAGGCGGGCTAAAACCTCAGCAAATTTTTCTGGCGGGGCATTTTCATTTTCAAGAATTTGTAACGCAATGGCAATCCAATGGCCCGGCGGGGTTACGGTGAGCATGGCATCATCGGCCCAGAATATTGCAATAGCCTTTTGTTCAGGAGTTAGATTTTTCTTGGTTTCCACCACTTCCGTGGCTTGCCTATAGAGTTCCGAGTTTATGTCTTCGCTATATTCCGCTGGGGCTGGGATGTCGCAAATGGTTCCAGTTGTCATAGCGAAGGGTCGGTTCTTGCCCCAGTTTGGCAGCAGTGGATTTTGCTGCAGGCGGACGGCGTTTGTGGGCGCCCAATGCCCATTGGCTTTGTTGAGATCATAGGTCATGGGAAAACCCAAGTTTTCGACGACTGCACCACCGTCATTCTGGCTCCAGGCGAGAATATGTTTGGCAATCGCTTGGCCGTAAGCTTGGCTATTTGTAACACGCGCAAGCGCAATATCTTGCGAAACTTCAGCGGCCATTTTTTTGTCTAGTGCGGCCATCACGTGTTGGCCAGTGGGGCCGGTATTGCTGAAAAGATTCTGCACCACAGTTCCCAAAGCCGCTTGCATGACAATGGCATCATCATAGGCCACACTTGCTTTGCGCTGTGGCAAGGGCGACAAATCATTGAGCTGACCGCTTAGGGATCGGATAAGTTTGGAGCCTGACGCCACTACTTCAAAACCTGTTACGCCGATATATGCCAGCGAGCGACTTGCCACAGGTGGGGTGTAAGTTGGCGTGTGGCGGATCAGCTCAAGTGTGAGCTTATACCAGCGATTGATCACGTCTTGGGTTGTAGGGTTTGCAGCAAAGCTGTTGCCAGCCATGAACAAAGTTAAAGCGAAAATATAGGCGAATTTGCGCATCATGCGTTTTGCTCCAATTGGATGGCTTTTGGCCCAAAGGCAAAAATTTCTGAATCGAGATGACGCAAGGCGGCCCCGATAGTTCCGGTGATAATCATATCTTTGTCGAAAGGGATGGTTTCAATTTTCACATCACGGCGGAGTTCGTCCACGACACCTTCTTCGATTGCGGTTCGCAATGCGGGTTCAATTAAGTCGAGGGCGCGGGTGCCGGGGCCGGTCAGCACGATACGATTTGGATTCAACAACGCAATTAGGCGAGCCAAGCCAAAGCCAATGGCGTTGCCTGCTTTTTGGTATGCAGCAACGGCGTTGCTGTCGCCGCGGCGGGCTGCTGCTTCGAGGGCTAACATTATGGCAGGGTCAACGGCTGAAGAGGGCGGTGTTGTATCACCGGGCAGGTTTTCGGCGCTGCGTAATATTCCGTAATCTGACGCATAGGCTTCCAAACAACCCGCGCGACCACAGCGGCAGAGGGCACCGCCTGGGATATGATTCATATGACCAAACTCGGCGGCGGCGCCATTGGAACCATGATAGACATTGCCGTCAATAACGAGACCCATACCTACACCGTAGCCCATATAAACCACGACCGTAGTTCCGCCATAGCGGAGTTGATCAGATGCCATTACGCCCTCAGCAATCATATTGGCGTCATTGGCTAAAGTGCAAGGAATGCCAAACGCTGCGTGTATTGGCCCAACAAGTGGCACATTGCGGGCTTTGAAAGCGGGGCTCCAGGCGATGACACCGGCTCTGGAATCTGCCACACCCTGTGCAGCAATGCCGACGCGGGCCACCTGCTTTGGGCTTAAATTATTTTCTGACAAGAAGTTGCGTATAGCAGTTGTGGTGATTGCACCGAAGGCAAAGGCTGCGCAATTGTAAGTCGCTAGGGTTATGGTTTTTCGCGCAGTAATATTACCGCTAAAATCTGCTAGCGCTAACTCAAGGCCATCAATCGAGACTTTAATTGCCACAACGTTTGCGGCTTTGGGATTGAGATTGACGCGCACGGTTGGTCGCCCGCGGCGAGCAGGATCGCGCTTGCTCACTTCGTCCAGTTCCAGCATCGCATCTTCTTTGATGAGTTGTGTGGTGATTGATGTAATTGAAGCGGGTGATAGTCCGGTTTTGCGGCCGAGTTCAACGCGTGGCATGGGACCATGGGTTCGCAAGGTCTCTAGCACAATGTGCCGGTTTTGCCGTCGGATCAAATCGATGTCAGCTTTTCCACGCATTGAATTTCCGCAATGCAATATGAATATTGCGTCGCACAATGTTATTTATCAGATTCATTCTTGACTTAGTTGACGTGCTCATGCAACATTATTTTGGACGTCAAATTAAATTATTTTTAGCACCGAAAAAATCCATTTTGAGACAGAATGACGTCTGGCAGGGTGTGTTTGGTGTTTAAGGGAGAACAGGAATGAAGAAGACAATTTTGGCGTTGATGACCGCTGGTTTGATGCTCGGCGCTGCTACAACAACAACTATGGCCGCTGGAAAAACCATCGCCGTATCTTGGAAGACATTCCAAGAAGAACGTTGGAAGACCGACGAAGCTGCAATCAAGGCTGCCGTAGAAGCTGCCGGTAACAAGTATGTTTCAACTGATGCTCAAGGCTCTGCCCAAAAGCAAGCTGCAGACATTGAAGGCCTGATTTCACAAAAGCCAGACGTTGTGATGGTTGTTGCATTTGACTCAGATGCAATCCTCCCCTCGATCAAAGCACTCAGTGATGCTGGCATCAAATCCATTGCCTATGACGTGCAATTTGAAGATCCAAACGCTCTCTACATCACTTTTGATAACGTCGGCGTTGGCCGCATCATTGCGCAAGAAGTTCAGAAGGCAAAGCCAGAAGGTAACTATGCTTTCATCAAGGGTGACAAGGGCGATCCAAATGCAACCTTCTTGTTCCAAGGCATGATGGAAGTGCTCAAGGAAGCCCTCGACAGCGGCAAGATCAAGAATGTTTGCGAAACATTCACAGACGGCTGGAAGCCAGACAATGCTCAGAAGAACATGGAGCAATGCTTGACCTCAACAGGCAACAAAGTTGACGCTGTATTGTCTGAAAATGACGGCATGGCTTCAGGCGTTGTAGCCGCTCTCACTGCACAAGGCATGGCTGGCATTCCAGTTGGCGGCCAAGACGGTGATTTGACTGCAATCAACCGCGTTGCCCTTGGCACACAAACTGTTTCAGTTTGGAAAAATGCTAAGGATCTCGGTAAGGTTGCTGCTGAAGCTGCAAACGCATTGGCCGACGGCATTGCAATGGACAAGATTGCTGGTGTTGCGCAATTCTCAGGCGGCAAAAAGGGTGTTGCGATGAACTCCATTCTTCTTGCTCCAACACCAATCACCAAAGCCAACATCAATGTTGCAATTGATGCAGGTCACATCACCAAGGACCAAGCTTGTGCTGGCGTTGCTGCTGGTGCTGTAACAGGTTGCTAATTTCTAGCACTTGAAAAATAATGAACCGTGCCACTTGAAAAAGTGGCGCGGTTTTTCTTTAAGTAGAAGCCGGATTCCACGGAGACGACAATGTCCAACAGCACACCATCCAGTCAAAGTCCTGCCTTGCAAAACGAGGGACCTATAACGCGCTTTTTCCGCGCGACCGAGATTGACAGCCGCATGTTAGGCATGATTGCGGCGCTGCTGCTGATCTGGTGTATTTTCGATATTGCCAGTGGAATCTTGCGAGGCAATTTTGGTGGGCTTTTGGGGGGCTCATTTTTAACCCCACGCAATCTCTGGACGCTCTTGGTGCAAACATCATCGATCGCCATCATGTCAACCGGCATGGTGCTGATCATTGTTATGCGACAAATTGATTTGTCAGTCGGCTCCATGCTCAGCCTCATCGCTGTTGCCGCCGCGGTTTTGCAAGTTTTCAATCTCAGCCCGATGTTGGGAGTTGGTCATCCAGCAATTTGGGTCATTGCTGTGGTCTTTTCAATCGCCTTGGGTGCTGCAATCGGTGCCTTCAATGGTGCGCTCACGGCATATGCAAAAATTCCAGCCTTCATCGTCACACTTGGAGGCCTAATCGCCTATAGCGGTTTAGCTTTCCTTTTGGCCAAGGGTGAGACCGTGGCCCCAATGGACAAGACCTATGAAATCTTCGGTGGCGGTATTCCCATCAGCTGGCTTGGGCCATTCTGGAGTTGGTTGATTGCACTGTTGGTGTGTGCGGCAATTGTGTTCGCGATTGCCAATGGCCGCCGTCAGCGTCAACGCTTCAACTTCCCCATGCGCCCGATGTGGGCGGAAGTGTTTTTAGCCGCCCTTGGCAGTGCCGCTGCGCTTGGCGTCACAGCTGTGATGACATCATACCCATGGCCGTTCAAACTGATTGAGAATTATGCCAAGGCCAATAATGTTGTTATTCCCCCGGGCCTTGAAAACAAGGACGGTACTGCCGTTTGCATGGCTGCCGACCAAGTTGTGCGTTGCACCGAGGGGCTGGCCTATTACACCGGATATTCCGTGCCGGTGCTTGTGACACTGGCGGTTGGATTGATCATGACTTTTATTGCCAAGCGCACTTTGTTTGGCCGCTATGTTTATGCCATCGGCGGCAACCCCGAAGCAGCTGAGCTTGCCGGTATCAACACCAAATGGATGATGGTGAAGGTCTTTGCATTGATGGGTGCTCTTGTTGGTATATCGTCGGTCGTATCTTCAGCCCGCCTCAATGCCGCAACCAATGCTTTGGGCCAGCTGAGCGAACTTTATGTCATCGCCGCCGCCGTCATCGGTGGCACATCGCTGGCTGGCGGTGTTGGTACTATTTATGGTGCCATGCTTGGCGCATTGATCATGCAATCAATTGTTTCTGGCATGTCTTTGCTCAATCTGCCCGCTGCTTATCAAAACATTGTTGTGGGCATAGTGTTGGTGCTGGCCGTTTGGCTTGACCAGCTTTATTCTCGCCGCGTGAAATAAGGAATTAGATCATGGCAAAAGCTGTAAAAAAATCTGCAAAGAAAGTGGCACCGGCTCGCAAGGCCGCGGTTAAAGTTGCGGCACCGGTTATGGCCCAACCAAGTCGCGGCACGCCACTGGTTGAAATGCGCGATGTGTCGATCGCGTTTGGTGGCATCAAAGCGGTTGATGGTGCTTCAATTGATCTTCACCCCGGTGAAGTCGTTGGTTTGCTCGGCCACAATGGTGCTGGCAAATCTACGTTGATCAAAGTGCTATCAGGCGCTTACAAACGCGATGCTGGGCAGATTCTGGTTGAAGGCAGCGAAGTGGCCATCCACAATCCACGCGATGCTAAGGCGCTTGGTATTGAAACGATTTATCAAACGCTGGCATTGGCCGATAATGTTGATGCTGCCGCAAATCTCTATCTTGGCCGCGAGTTAAAAACCAAGATGGGCACACTTGATGATGTGGCTATGGAAGCCGAAACCCGCAAAGTGATGCACCGGCTCAATCCAAACTTCCGCCGTTTTAAAGAACCGGTGAGCAAACTTTCGGGTGGACAACGCCAATCAGTTGCTATTGCCCGCGCCATTCATTTTAACGCGCGCATTCTGATCATGGATGAGCCAACAGCAGCGCTTGGTCCGCAGGAAACGGCCCAGGTGGGCGAACTTATCAAGCAACTTAAAGCTGAAGGCATTGGCATATTTCTGATCAGCCATGATTTGCATGACGTGTTTGATTTGGCTGATCGCCTCGTTGTGATGAAGAACGGCAAAGTGGTTGGCACTGCTGCAACTAAAGATGTGAACCACGATGAAGTTTTGGGCATGATTATTGCGGGCAAATGCCCCAAGGGAGCAATTCCTGGCCCTGGTGCTATGCGTGACGTTGCCTAAAGCTGAAAAATGATAGATTGCGCTTTCGGGCGATTGATTTTGCCTGGGTGCTTGGTTTAAACCCAGCCTCAGCAGGAGATTCTCATGAAAGCAAAACTTGGCATGTCGCCCATCGCTTGGTGGAATGACGATTTGGTAGAACTGAGCGAAGATGTTTCGCTGGAAGAATGCTTGCGCCAATCGCGCAGTGCTGGTTTCACGGGCATGGAAATGGGCCGTCGCTTTCCGAGTGATCCGGCAGTCATGTTGCCTATTTTAAAGGCCGCTGACGTTACGCTTTGCGGCGGTTGGTTCTCTGGCACTTTGGTTGATGAAGATGTGGCTGCCAATAAAGCGCGGATGCAGCCAATGATTGATTTGTTCAAAGCAGTCGATGCGCCGTGCATTGTTTATGGTGAAGTTGCACGTTCGGTTCAGGGTATTCGCGCACGGCCGCTGAACACTAAGCCGGTGCTGACTATGGACGAGATGAAGGCCTATGGGGCCCGCGTTTCCGAAATTTCAGATTGGGCCGCTGCACAAGGCATGCCGCTTTCCTATCATCACCACATGGGTGCGGTTGTTGAAACTGAAGCGGAGCTTGATTTGTTCATGGCGCATTCCACCATTCCGCTTTTGCTTGATGCTGGGCATTTGCTGTTTGCGGGTGGTGACCCAATGCGCGCTATTGATAAACATCATAATCGCATCAGTCATGTTCACACCAAGGATGTGCGCATGGATGTGATCAATGGGCTGGACCGTTCAAAGCAGTCTTTCCTTGATGCAGTGGCATTGGGGGCATTCACAGTGCCTGGCGATGGTTCAATTGATTTTGAAATTTTTGTGAAGAAACTCGCGCATTATGGTTATGAAGGCTGGTTTGTGGTTGAGGCAGAGCAGGATCCGGTGAAGTCTCCGCCGTTGAAAATGGCACAGATTGGTCATAAGGAATTGATGCGAGTGATGACAGCTGCAGGCTATACCGTGGAGATGGTTGGCTTTCCTACAACCTGACTTTTAGGATCAATTGCAATGCCACCCAAAAGCGAAAAGCGGCTGCGAGTTGGAGTTTTGGGGGCAGGGCAAATTGCCCAAGCTGCGCATTTTGAAAGCTGCACCAAAGCCGTAAACGCCGAGCTTTTTGCAATTTGCGATGTGGCCGATGATTTACGAGAGCGCATGGTGGTGACGCACGGCGCACAAAAATCCTACAATGATTATGACCGCATGTTAGCGGACCCCGAAATTGACGCCGTGATCATTGCCACTGCGGATGCGTTTCATGTTCCGGCTTCGCTTCGCGCTTTAGCAGCAGGCAAGCATGTGCTGTGTGAGAAGCCTGTGGGGCTTACAATTGAGGAATCGTTGGATTTAAGAACTGCGGTTGAAAAGTCGGGCAAGGTTTTTCAAGTGGGGCACATGAAGCGCTTTGATGCAGGGCTTCAAGCTGCCAAGAGTTTCATTGACACTGAGATGGGCGACGTTATCGCTTTGAAGGCTTGGTATTGCGACAGTACACATCGCTATGCGATGACCGATGCAGTGCAGCCCCTGATGGTAACGAGTGCCAATGCGCGAAAGCCTTCGTCTAATCCCAAAGCTGATCTGCGCCGCTATTACATGCTGGCGCATGGTTGCCATCTGATTGATACGGCGCGTTATTTTGCGGGCGATATGATTGCAGTTTCGGCGCGGCTTTCTGAACGAGGTGGCATGTGGTGTTGGTTTGTTGATGTCGAATTTGCATCAGGCACATTGGGCCATCTTGATCTCACCATTGCCGTGCGAATGGATTGGCATGAGGGTTTTCAGATCTATGGCGCCCACGGAAGTGTAATCGGGAAGACTTATAATCCCTGGTATTATAAATCGAGTGATGTTGATATTTTCCGCGAGGCCGATGGTGCAACCACCCGCGTGCTGGGTGCTGATGGTCATTTTTATCGCAGACAGTTGGAAGGTTTTGCGCATGTCATCCTTGATGGCGCAAAGATGGAAGGTGCCACGGTTGATGATGGCATAGCTTCTATGCGAGCCATGGTGGCCATTGCGCGTTCAGTTGAATCAGGCAGCCGCGTGGCATTGGCTGATGTTTCTGGCGGCGTTTGATGAAACTTGGAATTTTTGCAAAGACCTTTGAAGGCACTGATGCCTTAGCTGTGATGGCCGCAGCACGAGATGCAGGCTTTGCAACGGTGCAGTATAATATGGCGTGCTCGGGGCTTTCTTCGATGCCCGATGATATTAGCGCTGCCGTTGCAAAATCTGTTCGGGACGCTGGGCTGGACAGCGGAATCGCAATTGCCGCTGTATCTGCAACTTATAATATGGTTCACCCAGAGGTGGGCTTGCGAAAACTTGGCCTGAAGAGACTCGAAGTTTTGGCGGCGCGCGGTGCAGAGATGGGCACAGAGTTACTCACATTGTGTACCGGCACGCGCCATGCCACTGATCAATGGCATTGGCATGCGGAGAATAACTCAACCGCAGCATGGAGCGATTTGTGCACCGAAATGAGTATGGCCTTGGATATTGCAGAACGTTACAATGTGATATTGGGCATTGAGCCTGAACTTGCCAATGTTGTGAATTCAGCGGCTAAAGCCAAATTGCTCCTTGATGAAATGAAAAGCCCGCGGTTGAAAATTGTATTTGATGCAGCAAATTTATTTGAAGCGGTTTCGCTGCAAGAGCAACATGCTGTTGTCTCAACTTCGGTTGATATGTTGGCAGACCACATAGTTATGGCCCATGCCAAAGATCGTAAAAGAGATGGTTCGTTTACGGTTGCCGGGCAGGGATGCCTTGATTACGGGCATTATATCGCCTGTCTCAAAGCCATAGGCTTTGATGGTGCGTTGATCACACATGGTTTGGCTGCAACGGACGCTGCTGCTGTTGGGCAGTTTCTACATTCTCATCTTGAAAGGGCTAAATCGCGTGGCGCATAATTGGATTGATCTGCTTCCCACCACCAACCTTATTGCCGAGTTTTCGGTGTGGTCAGCCGATCTCGCGCGATTGGCGGATGATCTATTGCGCATCGAACCGCATGTAGATGTTTTGCATATTGACGTGGCTGATGGCCACTTTGCTCCGGCCATGTTGTTCTTTCCGGATTTGGTTCAGGCGGTTCGCAAAGTTTCAAAGAAGCCTATTCACGTTCATCTGATGGTGGCGGATTCAATTTTGCTGTCACAGATAGAACAGTTTTGCGAAGCCGGAGCCGATCTCATTAGTTTTCATCTGGAGAATTCGGCAGTGGCTGCGGAAGCTTTTGAGCTTTTGAAAAAACGCAATGTTGCAGCGGGTATGGTTTTGCGGGTTGAAACGCCAGTTGAGAACGTGGCACCTTTTGTTGCGCAATTGCGCTTTCTCACCTTGCTGGGCACGGCCATCGGTGTGAAGGGGCAGGGGCTGAACGAGCTTGCTCCGCAGCGATTAGGTTTAGCCAAGAAACTCATTGCCACGTCTGGAGCTAAGCATCGCATCGTGCTGGCGGCTGATGGTGGCATTAGAGAAAATACCGTGCCCTTGTTGCGCAATGCAGGAGCGGAAACTGTCGTGCTGGGGTCACTTGCATTTGCTGCGCCAGATTTAGCGGCCCGCATGGCTTGGCTGCGTGGAATTTAAATATGGTGAAATATGCAATTGCAGTTGATCTGGGTGGTACACAATTGCGCGCGGCACTTATTGATTCAGCCGGGCAAATTCTTGAGCGTGATCATGTGCCCACCGACGCCATGGGCGGGCCCGAGGCTGTAATCGCGCAGATTGAGCGTCTCGTAAAGGCAATTGCAGTTAAGGCTGGTGCTAAGACTATTCAGGGCGTTGGAGTTTCTTCGCCTGGCCCGCTTGATACTGAAAAAGGTGTGGCACTTTCTTTGCCGACAATTACCGGCTTTACGGAATATGCTGTGGGAGATGCGTTACGCTCGCATATTTCTTATCCAGTTGTTTTAGAAAATGATGGCATCAGCGCTGCTATTGGCGAGTGGCGCTTTGGGGCGGGCATTGGCTTTTCAAATATTGTTTATGTAACTGTGAGCACTGGCATTGGTGGTGGCGTTATTGTGGATGGGCGCGTGATGCGCGGTCGGCGCGGCATGGCGGGCCATGTGGGGCACATGATTGTTGTGCCTGACGGGGATGTTTGCGGTTGCGGCACGAAAGGTTGTTTTGAGGCCTATGGTGCTGGGCCAGCATTTACGGCGCGGGCGTGCCGCCGCGCCTTTGGTCATGCCACAACAATTTTGGGGCGAGGCGGAGCGGAAATTACCAGCCCTTCAGTTTTTGCTGCAGCCAAAATTGGCGATCAATTGGCACAAGAATTGGTTGCCGAGGAAGCCAAGATTTTGGGGATGGGTTTTGCTAGTCTGTTTCATCTCTACAGCCCAGATATTTTGATTATGGGCGGTGGTCTTTCACATGAATTTGATATGTTAGCTCCGGGTATTGCGACACAAATTCAGTTAAGCGCTATGCCAGCTTTTAAATCTGTGCCGGTTGTGAAAGCCAAGCTTGGTGGTAATTCAGGATTGGTGGGGGCTGCAAGTTTAGTGTTTCAAGCGGTTTAGTTGAGCAAGGGTTCGACTTCGGCTTTCCAGATTTCTTCTGTCAACGGACCCGTAATGCGCCTGCGCACGATGCCTTTGGTATCAACCACGAAAGTTTCAGGCGCACCAGTTACGCCAAGGTTGATGATGGTATTGCTTGAGTCATCAAAACCAATTTGCGCAAAGGGATTGCCGAATTCCTCTAAATATTTTGTAGCGTTTTCTGCTGTGTCTTTCCAATCAATGCCGAGAAGCGTTATGCGCCTATCATTGGCAAGCTTCATTAAGAATGGATGCTCGTAGCGGCAGCTTGGGCACCATGATCCAAAAACATTGATGAGGACAATTTTTTCACCGATGAACTTACTGCTCTCAAAGCGGGGTTGTGTTGCATCTAGTGCGGGCAGGCTTATGTTTGGCAAGGGTTGGTTGATCAGAACAGAGGGAATGGCGCGTGGGTCTTTCTGCAGACTTAAGGCCAGTGCCGCGGCGATCACGAGAAACAGAAGAATTGGCAATGCGCGTGAAATAGTAAATGATTTCATGATGGAGGCAATTTACTGCAATTGTTCGGTTTTGAACAAATATATATTCAAGCCACCGTGCGACACCGGTTTGCCGGTTTTGGCAAAGGGCAATCCAGTGGCTTTGGCGAGTGATGAATCTGAAGTGATCACGCCCACGCGCCAGCCCTTGAAGCGCGTTGATAGCGTTTTTCCCAGTGCAGCATAGAGCGCAAAAAGCGGCTTCTTGTCGCCAATTCTGGTGCCGTAGGGTGGATTGACAATAACCAATCCCGGGGCTCCGGGCGGTGGCATGAGATCACTTACGGCATGATTTTGGAAAATTGTGAGATCAGTCACGCCGGCACGCTGCGCATTGGCTTTACTCATTTTGATGGCTCCGGCATCGCGGTCGCACCCGAAAAATTTTAGCGTAGTCGGAGTGGGCTTGTTGGCGCTGCGCATTTCTTGCCACGCAGCTTCGTTGAAGCTGATGAGCTGCTCGAACGCAAATTTGCGGGTGCGGCCGGGATTCAAACCACTTGCAATCTCAGCGGCTTCAAGAATGAAGGTGCCAGAGCCACACATGGGATCAACCACAGTTTCAGTTCCGTCAAAGCCACATTGGCGCAAAAACAATGAGGCCATGGTTTCACGCATTGGGGCTTTGCCGATGGCTTCTTTGTGGCCGCGCTTGTGCAGTGACTCGCCCGATGTATCAATGCTCACAGTGCAGAGATTATCTTCGAAGCGGGCTTTGATGCTTACTTCCGCTTCTGCAGATATGGTGGCACCACATTCCTCACGCAGTGCAGTTTCAATGCGCTGGGCCGCAGCACCGGCATGATAAATGCGGGATTTTTTGCACGTAACTTCGACATTGACCGGCACATCTTTGGTTAGGAATTGTCCCCACGGAAATTTGCGGGCGAGCTTATCAAGTTGCGCTAAATGACCAGCGTGAAATGAACCGATGCGGGCAAGCACGCGCGTGGTGCCCCTGATTTCGAGATTGGCACGCCAAACTTCTGGCCAACCACCGTGAATAGTGACGCCACCCATCACCTGTTTGGTATTGTTAAACTTTTTGGACTTCACTTCGTCAAAGAGAATTGCTTCAAGGCCTGGCGGCGAGACGAGATAAATTTCAAAATCATTCATTGCTGCCACGGTGTTACCTATGAAAAATGGCTGAAGTTTTAGCCACCGTAAAATGGCGTAGCCATATCTTATTAATTTAGGTTTGTATGTTAAATATAGATTTCAAATTTTCCGTGACTTAACCGTTTTGCCCGTTTCTTCGCATTCAGCTGCACCTGCAGCGCAATGTTATCTGCGCCGAGTTTAGTTCCGCTTGACGAAGGCTGCAGTCAGTGGTGAGATCGCCCCAAATTAAAATAACAAAACATAATGGGAGGACCACCAATGTCTGCTGTTAAGATGAAAATCAATAGCAAGGCGGTGAGCGGTGAGGTTGAATCACGCACATTGCTTGTCGAATTTATTCGCGAACACCAAGGCCTGACGGGAACCCATGTGGGCTGCGACACCAGCCAATGCGGCGCTTGCGTTGTGCATGTGAATGGTAAGGCGATTAAATCTTGCACCACATTAGCAATTGCCTGTGAGGGTGCTGATGTGACGACAATTGAAGGACTTGCCAAGGGTTCCGCCCTTCATGCGATGCAAAAGGCATTTACGGAAGAACATGGTTTGCAGTGTGGTTTCTGTACACCGGGCATGATCATGTCAGCGGTTGATATTGTTAAGCGCAATGGCAAAAATGTTTCAGAAGAGGTAATCCGCCGCGAGCTTTCAGGAAATATCTGCCGGTGCACCGGATATCATAACATCGTCAAGGCCGTTCAGGCCGGCGCTCAGAATATGTAATGGGGAGGCATCATCATGGCTGATACACATCAAGGCATTGGCGCTCGCGTGCAGCGCAAAGAAGACCATCGCTTTATTACGGGTCGGGGACGATACACTGATGACGTGAAGTTGCCCGGGCAAACTCACGCTTATTTCCTGCGCTCGCCGCATGCGCATGCCACAATCAAGTCAATTAATCTCGCCAAGGCCAAGAAGATGGCGGGCGTCGTTGCTATTTTTACGGGCGATGATGTTGCGGCTGACAAAGTTGGTAATTTGATTTGCGGTTGGACAATTAATTCGATGGATGGCTCACCAATGCGGGCCGGGCCTCACCCTATATTAGCGCAAGGCAAGGTGCGTTATGTGGGAGATCAAGTGGCAGTTATTATTGCCGACACATTGGACCAAGCCAAGGCAGCCGCCGCTGCCGTACAAGTTTCATACGGCGTGTTGCCGCATAATGTCGATGCCGCCAAAGCAATGAGTGTTAAGGCGCAGGTTCATGAGGTTGCGAAAAACAACAATGTGTTCAACTGGACGCTTGGCAGCAAGGCTGATACTGACGCGGCTTTCAAAAATGCGGCGCATGTAACCAGCATGAACATAATCAATAACCGTCTTGCACCCAATGCCATGGAAGTTCGCGCTGCCAATGCTTATTACAATGCCGGTGCTGATCACACGACGGTTTATTCAACCAGCCAGAATCCGCATGTTTTGCGGCTTGTGCTTTCGGCCTTTAACGGCCTTGGTTCTGAAAATAAAATCCGGGTTATTGCGCCAGACGTAGGCGGCGCATTTGGATCTAAAATTGCGATGTATGGCGAAGAAACGGTGTGCACCTGGGCTACCAAGAAAATTGGCGGGCGCGCCGTGAAATGGACATCGGATCGTTCGGAAGCATTTATGACTGATACACATGGTCGTGATCATGTGACGAAAGCCGAGCTTGCTGTGAATGCAAATGGCATTGTGACGGGTCTTCGGGTTCATACTATTGCAGCCATGGGGGCTTATCTTTCAAGCTTCGGCCCGTTGATCCCGACAATTCTTTACGCTCCACTGCTGTCTGGCCAGTATAATATTCCAGCGATTTTTGCGGAAGTGGACGGGGTTTATACCAACACCGGCCCAACCGATGCTTATCGCGGAGCCGGGCGGCCTGAGGCCACTTATGTTGTGGAACGCTTGATGGAAACGGCAGCGCGCGAGTTGAAGCTCGATCCAGCTGAATTCCGACGGAAAAATTTCATCACCACATTCCCACATCAAACTCCAGTGATCGTGAATTACGATGCGGGTGATTATGGTGCGGCCCTCGATAAAGCATTGGAAATGTCGGACTATAAAAACTTCGCAGCGCGCAAAGCTGAATCTGCCAAGAGAGGAAAACTACGCGGGGTGGGTTTTTCAGCCTATATTGAAGCGTGTGGTTTGGCACCTTCAGCAGTTGTGGCCACAGTGGGGGCTGGGGTTGGCTTCTGGGAATCGGCCGAAGTTCGGGTGAACCCGGTGGGTTCAGTGGAAGTGATGACCGGCTCACACAGCCATGGTCAGGGACATGAAACAACTTTCGCGCAGCTGGTATCGCAACGTCTTGGCGTTGATATCAGCACCGTGAATATTGTGCATGGCGACACTGATAAAGTGCAGTTTGGCATGGGCACTTATGGCTCGCGCTCGGCTGCTGTTGGCATGACGGCGATTTCAAAAGCTTTGGATAAAATTGAAGCCAAGGGCAAGAGATTGGCGGCGGCCATGATGGAATCTTCAGTGGAAGATATTGAATTCAAGAATGGAACGTTCACTGTGAAGGGCACTGATAAATCCATGGCTTTTGGAGCTTTGGCATTGCAAGCCTATCTTGCGCATAAATTCAACTCGGCGGAAATTGAACCTGGATTGAAGGAAAGTGCATTCCACGATCCAACCAACTTTGTGTTCCCTGCTGGGGTTCACATTTGCGAAGTGGAAGTTGATCCGGAGACAGGTTACACAAAGATAGTAGATTACACCGCTGTCGATGACTTCGGCACTATCATCAATCCGATGATCGTTGAAGGTCAAGTTCAAGGCGGTGTGGCGCAAGGCATTGGGCAAGCATTGCTTGAGGGCGTGGTCTATGATCAAGACTCAGGTCAACTGCTCACTGGGTCCTATATGGATTACAATTTGCCGCGCGCTGCAAACATGCCGCATATTGAAAACTTCAAATTGGGTTTCACCTGCACGCCGTGCCCATCCAATCCTTTGGGTGTTAAAGGTTGCGGAGAGGCGGGTGCAATTGCTTCGCCACCTGCGGTTATTAACGCGATAACCAATGCGATTGGGGTTCGTGAAATTGCAATGCCTGCGACCCCACTTGTGGTGTGGACGGCGATGCAAGCTATGAAAAAAGCAGCTGAGTAAGGCAAGGGAAACACGACAATGGAAAATTTCAATTATCATCGCCCAGCCACCACAACAGCTGCGGCTGCCATGATGAAAAAAGGCAAAGACGCAAAATATATGGCTGGCGGCCACACGCTGCTGCCCACCATGAAGCAGGGCTTAGCTGCACCCACTGACATTATTGATCTCACCGCGATCAAGAATTTCAGCGGCATCAAGGTTTCAAAAACTATCGTCAGTATCAAGGCTGGCACCACGCATATGGAAGTTGCCACCTCGAAAGAGATCAAAAAAGCCATTCCCGCGTTATGGGAAATGGCTGGCAAGATTGGTGGCGTTCATGTGCGGCACAAGGGCACTATTGGTGGATCGGTTGCCAATGCGGATCCGGCAGCTGATTATCCATCAGCTTGCTTGGGGCTTGGTGCAACCATCGAAACCAACAAACGCAAGATTGAAGCAGATAAGTTCTTCACGGGCATGTTCGAGACGGCTTTGAAGGACGGTGAGATTATCACTGCGGTGCATTTTCCAATCCCGAAAAAATCTGCGCACCAGAAGTTTCCAAACCCAGCTTCACGTTTTGCGCTGACAGGTGTGTTCATTTCGCAGGATGCACGAGGCAAAGTGCGGGTGGGCGTGACCGGGGCTGCACCGTGTGCGTTCCGTTGCAGCGATCTTGAAGCAGCATTGTCTAAAGACTTTTCTGCCAAGGCGATTGCTGGCGTCAAGATTACACCCAAAGGCTTGATGAATGACATGCATGCCACAGCAGCTTACCGTGCACATTTAATAAGTGTGCTTGCTGGCCGGGCTGTGGCTGCTGCGACGTAAACGAAACACTGTGTTATTTCCCTCCCCTCAAGGGGGAGGGACAAAACAGAACGAGTTTGATTTGAACCTTCCCACGTCAATTGATGCAACTGCCGATCTGCTCTCCTCTGCCGGCTACATCGCAGGCCGAGACCTCTCCACTGTGGTCTTCCTTGCCCTCAAAATGGGGCGGCCGCTCTTTCTTGAAGGCGAGGCGGGGGTTGGTAAAACGGAAATCGCGAAAGTTCTCGCGCAATCATTGGGACGCAAGCTCATTCGTTTGCAATGTTATGAAGGGCTGGATGTTTCATCTGCCGTCTATGAATGGAATTATCCGGCGCAGATGATTGAGATTCGCTTGGCGGAAGCCGCAGGCGAAGTTAACCGAGATGCATTGAGCCACTCCATTTTTACCGAAAAATTTCTTATCCGCCGTCCGCTATTGCAAGCGCTGCAAAGCACAGGCGGAGAATCCCCGGTATTGCTAATCGATGAATTGGACCGCACTGATGAGGCCTTCGAAGCTTATTTACTCGAAGTGCTTTCTGATTTCCAAATTTCCATTCCTGAATATGGAACCATCAAAGCCGAAACCGCGCCTATCGTGATTATCACCTCCAACCGCACTCGTGAAGTGCATGATGCGCTGAAGCGGCGCTGTCTTTATCACTGGGTGGGATATCCGAATGCCGCTCGCGAACTGGCTATTATCAAGGCCAAGCGGCCACTGGCTTCGGAAGCGCTGGCCAAAGAGGTTGTGGCTTTTGTGCAGGCCTTGCGCGGAGGTGATATTTATAAAGTGCCGGGTGTTGCCGAAACTCTCGACTGGGTTACAGCTTTGCATGAACTGGATTGCAATTCGCTCGACCCGCAAGTGGTGAATGATACTTTGGGCGTGCTGTTGAAATATCAAGACGACATCGCTCGGATGGAAGGTTCCGGTGCCAAGCGCATTCTCGATCGGTTGCGCGATGACTTAAGCGCAATTCGGTAAGATTTCCACAAGCTTTGCTGTACGACCTGACACATAGGTGACAAACTGTACCGGACACTTAGGTTACACTTTTTACTGTTTTAGACAACGGTGGGAGGTGGAGATGCCGTGGAAAGTGAGTTCGGAGATGGACGAACGCCTTCGTTTCATTGCCCGCCTTTT
>JANOUE010000009.1:0-2241 GCA_031416755.1 Hyphomicrobiales bacterium | reverse complement strand
GGCATGAAGCGAAGAGTTTTAATTGCCAAAGCACTTTCCCACGAACCGCAGATTTTATTTTTAGATGAACCATCGGCTGGTGTTGACGTGGAATTGCGCAAGGACATGTGGAATGTGGTGCGCGCATTGCGCATGACTGGCGTTACCATAATTCTCACCACGCATTACATTGAAGAAGCCGAAGAAATGGCGGACCGGGTTGGTGTGATCAATAATGGCCAAATGATTTTGGTTGATGACAAGAATGCTCTGATGAAAAAAATGGGTCAGAAGAGACTTACTCTCACATTGGAAAAGCCACTAACTGCTATTCCCAAGAAGCTCGCGAAGTTTAATTTGCAGCTGTCTAAAAATGGCAGTGAAATTTCATATGTCTATGATGTGAGCAAGGGCAAGCCGGATATTGCCGGATTGTTGGCTGATGTTCAGAGCGCAAAGATTAGTTACAGCGATGTGCATACTGCGCAAAATTCGCTTGAAGATATTTTCATGGGATTGGTGAAGCAATGAACTGGCGAGCTGTTGTTGCAATTTTTACTTATGAAATGAAGCGGTTTTTCCGCACGTTGTTTCAAAGCTTGATCTCACCGATTATTTCTACGGTGCTTTATTTTATCGTGTTTGGTGCGGCGATTGGTGGGCGCATTGCGGAGATTGAGGGGGTTTCCTACGGTGCGTTTATTGTGCCGGGCCTTATTATGCTATCGATCCTTACACAGAGCATTTCCAATGCGTCGTTCGGAATTTATTTTCCGCGTTTTTCCGGCACGATTTATGAATATTTGTCTGCGCCAATTTCTGCACTGGAAATGGTGCTGGGATTTGTTGGAGCTGCAGCGGCAAAATCAATTCTGATTGGCTTGGTCATTCTGGCTACCAGCGCATTATTTGTGCCAGTAACAGTGGCCCACCCGTTTTGGGCGGCACTGTTTTTGCTGCTCACCGCCCTCACGTTTTCGCTGTTCGGTTTCATTATCGGCTTGTGGGCGGATGGATTTGAGAAATTGCAGATTATTCCGCTGCTCATCATCACGCCGCTCACTTTTCTGGGGGGCAGTTTTTATTCCATAAGCGTTTTACCAGAATTTTGGCAAAAGGTTTCTTTGTTTAATCCGGTGGTGTATTTGATCAGCGGTTTTCGCTGGAGTTTTTATGAAGTGGCTGATGTGAGCCTTTCTGTTAGCTTGGGCATGACAGCTTTGTTTCTTGCAATTTGTCTTGGCATCGTGATTTGGATATTCCGGACTGGATATCGTCTCAAGAATTAGCGATGACAAATCACCCGCCCATTTATGTGATCAACATGGCGCAGGACACGCAACGCTTGGCCAGCATTGCTGCTGCACTTTCAGCCCAGGGTTTAGCATTTGAGCGCGTGGACGGCGTTGTGGGGCGAGAACTTTCTGATGAGAGAAAGCGGCTAAGTTATTCGCCATTTTGGTATGGATTGTTGATGGGGCGGCAACCCAGTGATGCTGAACTGGGCTGCAATCTGAGCCACCGTTTAGTGTGGAAAATGATGCTGGATCGCGGCCAAGACTGGGCTATCATTTTTGAAGATGATGCCAAGCCCGCTGCTGAATTTTCAAAAAATCTTGAAATGTTTGAGGCAGCTACAAAGAACTATGATCTTGTGCATTTTTTTTCGTTGAAGCAGCCTGACGTTGATAAAATTGATCTGCCGGGAACCCCGTTTCGGCTCATGACTTATTCTGGTGCCAACCCCACTGCCACCGCATATGGCTTGCGGGCAAGCGGTGCCCGAAAGCTTTTGAAATACAGCCGCATCATTTTCACCAATGACAAATGGGTGTGGGCTCGGGCTTTGCTCGGTGTAAAATGTGTGGCTGTGTTCCCATTTCCGGTTGGCATGCATGCAGCGCTGAGTGGGCAATCGACCATTGGCGCAGGCAAGCGGCAAGGCCATATTTTTTGGCGCATAAGTGTGCTGCCGATTTTACGCGTTGTGCGATCCGTGATTTTGAAGTTTCGCGATGTTTAGCGGAGTGCAGTAACCAAGCGCAGATAAAGCTGGATTGTCGGCAGCAGGATGTAGCGGCGCAAGGGCTTGGTGAGTTTGAGAATATGATTTTGCGGGATTGTTAACTTGTTTTTTGCTGTGGCAACGTCTGATGGGCTTTTCGCATCTCGCCAAAGCAACGGACTTACGATTGCATATTTTATTGCAAAGCAATTTTCAAAGTTCTCATAGTGATCAGATGGAAACCAGTATTTCTGATG
>JANOUE010000008.1:0-19278 GCA_031416755.1 Hyphomicrobiales bacterium | reverse complement strand
TGAGGGCGAGGCTTAATTCGAGTAGCTCTTGGCGGCTCGCGAAATCTCGCACCGCAGGATGAGGAATTTTTGATCCGCATGCTGAGCTGCGCGGAACGCGCCTCAAAGCACCTTTACTTCACACAAATAGCCTTCAGCGCCTGCCACTCATCTGGCAACAAAGCCGGCACTGCAACTTGTCCGACGGGCAAGGGGGTGATTTCTTTGATGCGCTCTTCGGTGCCGGGGTGGGTGGCAAAGAGGCTGCCCAAAGCTTTGAAAGCGCCATTGTCAAGTTTCATGTGGCCTTCGAGTTTTAGAATCTTCTCGAAAAAAGCTTTCAGGCCCATAGGGTTAATCGACGCCCTGACCATTGTCTCTCGCGCATAAGCATCTGCTTCTTCTTCCGCACTGCGCGAATATTTTAAGATAGTGGCGATAAACGCCAGATTGGTTGTGGTATTGCCGCCATTAGAGCCGGTGAAAACACTCGCCAAAACCTGCATGCCGGTGAGGCGAACCAATTGGGCTTCAGGGTGAAGATGATAAACATGCCCAATTTCATGGGCCAACACGCCAGCCACTTCTTCAGGCGCGTCAGCCTTTTCGATGAGTGCGCGCGTCAAAATAATATTTCCGCCGGCAACGGCGAATGCGTTTAGAATTGGAATGTCATAGATATGCACACCGATTGAAGGCATATCAGGTGCACCCTGCGCAAGGTTCCCGACCAATGCTGCTAAGGCTGCATCGCCTTTGGGTGTACTACAAATTCGCGCACCCTCAACTACCGCAGTTTCCATTTGGCGGCCCACACGGTTGCGCCACTCATTTGGTAATAGCTTTGCTATGCGGTCTGGCAGAAGCGCCATGCAAACATAAGCGATTGCAGCAACGGCGAGCAGGCCGCCTAGCGTCCAACCAAAGATATTTCCAATGTCTCGGATGGAATATCCACCCTTCAGATGCGATGAACTTGCAACCAGTGCCTTGATAAACACCTCATCGCGCACGATGAGGCGCGCGCCAGTTCTATCTGCATGGGTTAAGCGAAATGGTTGGCCGGGAGAGGGAGGATCAAGCGGGTGCAGCCCTTTGATTGGCCAACGCGTTGAACTCACGTCGTCACCAGAAAATACTAAATCTGTTCCAACCAGCTCAAGCGAAACGTGATGTTCCTTGGCCCATTGCCCATCAAAATAAATAGCACTTATGGCCATTACCAAGCCCCTAGATCAAAAGCGTCTGCAAGACCTTCACCGCGGGTGGGTGCATTAACGGTTGATTGCTGAATACGCGCCACATCAATTGCGCCTTCTAAAGTGAGACGGTCAACCAAATAGCGCATGGAGCGCTGAATGATAAATGGTCTTGCGATGCTGAGCGTAAACACAAAAAGCAATAGGTTGCCAATGGTGAGCCAGATCATGCTCCAAGGCCTGGCATTCAAACTGAATTTAGCGCCATCAAAACGGGTGTAACTGGCAAAGGTTCTAATTTCCTTCGCAACATAAATCGCCCAAAGCATGGGAATGATGATGAAGAACGACAACAAAGCCGCAACAAC
Source organism: Hyphomicrobiales bacterium (assembly GCA_031416755.1). GTDB lineage: Bacteria > Pseudomonadota > Alphaproteobacteria > Rhizobiales > Aestuariivirgaceae > Aestuariivirga. The sequence continues at coordinate 17,732 of JANOUE010000008.1, read as the reverse complement.
CAATATAGAAATAATGCCGACCAAATAAGCTTGGCGGTCAGTGAGTTCTGATCCAGTGGGTTTGCTGTTTAATAAATCAAAAAGTTCACTGAATTCGCTGCCAAACCACACGGCTGCTTCATATGAAAACAATATGATAGCTCCGACAATAACTGCGCCGGTCAAAAACCAGCACAGTGCATAAGTTGGGTATAGTGCACCAGCTGAGCCCTTAAATTTAAATGCAGCATCCCCAAAGCGCATGTCATTGGCAACTTGCTCTTGCAAAACCGTGTTCATCACAGGTGTGGCCCAGCCAAAGGAGAATGCTTTAGCAAGCAGGGACCCAAAATATGTGAGACTGTAAATCATGGCAGACCCCACCAATGTGCCGCGTATCCCGCGCCACTGGGTGCGCGAGAGTTGATATTTTCGCTGCTTGTAAATGGCAAAGCCCCAGAGAAAATAGACCGCAAACAGGAACAATAGAGTAAGGCCCGTCACCAATGGGTGCGTTTCACCAAGCGCAATCTGCAGGCCTGTTAAAACAAGAATATAAGGCAAAATGAAGAGGCCAAACACCATCAAGAAGCCCTTGAAAAGCTCGCCACCAGTACCTGTATATTCTAACGGTTCCCCGTTAATGTGGATGCAGCTCCAAATATGTTTGCGCGTATTGGTCTTTGCCCAAAATCGATAAATTGTGAGCGTGATGAGGCCAAGGAAAAAATTGATGAGCGCTATTCTAAACAGGCCAGGACGAGGCACATATTCAAAACTAAGCGACTCAGGTGGGGCACCAAGGGATTCTTGCATGGCCTAAATTGGCATGGGGGTAGATATTTGAAAACAATAATCTGTGGTCACAGTTAGGTGTGTTGCAACAATGCCACAGTATCAAGATTTATGCGTTAGTCCGATTTGTGCCTAGTCTTGAGCCATGATCCGCCGCAATTGCCAAGTATCTGACAGGCATAGCCAATCTACCAAAGTGTTTTTTGGCGGTTAGCATTTTTTTTAAAAATTGAATGTAGGTCTTCGTGTCACAAATTCAACGCAGTGAGGGTCGGCTTCGGGTGAAGGTTTCGCCGATTCTCGTGTTTTTGCGTGTTGTGGCCGTATTCTCGGCCCTGCTGTTTGCAGGATATTCAACTCAGGCCGTTGCCGATGACAGCGAAGGCGGTTTCTTCTCATATTTTCCAGCCCCGCCAAAAATTCGGTTGCCCAATATTGATTTGGTTCCATTTTGGACGGATGATTTCAAGGCAGCAAAAAAAGCCTATCACAAGGGCAATTATAGCCGAGCATTAAGATATTTTAAGCAGGCTTCTGACGACGGCAACTTTATTGCAGATTGGTATTTGGGTCATATGTATCGCCTCGGCCGCGGCGTGCCGATGGATCAGGCCGTGGCCTTTTCCTATTATAGCCGCGTTGCCGAAAACTTTGATGCCGACGAGCCAGACAATAACCGATTGCGCGTGACCGTAGACAGCCAATTGCAACTGGCGAACTATCAACGCAGCGGCATTCCAAACGGGCAATTGAAACCTAACCCACAACTCGCAGCGCGCACGTTTTTGCGCCTTGCCACGGCTTATGCTCATCCGGGCGCACTCTATGCTTTGGGTGTCATGAGCATTGAAGGCGAAGGCATGAAAAAAAATCCGCAGCAAGGGTTGAAGTGGTTGAACGCCGCCGTGCGCAAACATAACCCGCAGGCTGCCGCTTATTTAGCCGAACTTTACGTTTCCGGCAAAGTCGTGCGCTTTGACGAAACCCGGTCGCTCATGTGGTATATTATAGCTGCCAACGCCGCACCTACCGAAGAATTTCCAATGATTTCAGCGCGCTTGAATGAATTGCGATTTGGAGCAACCCAAGAAACCAGAATTGAAGCCGAAGCGCGCGCCCGTGTATGGGAAGAAGAAAACCCAGCGCAATCAGATTAAAATTCTGGCCTTTGAAACTTGCAAGTTAACGGTGCTTGGGGCAAGCAAGTGTGATGATTGAGAAACCAGACATTGAAAAAGCCACACCTCCACGTCCGTCAATGTGGTCTAAGTTGCGCACATATTTTTTCACCGGATTAGTGATCACCGCACCAGCGGTGATTACCATTTGGGCCACATTGTGGGTCATCAGTTCTTTTGATGGCTGGGTAAAACCACTTATTCCATTCGTCTATAATCCCGACAATTACTTGCCATTTGAAATCCCTGGCTATGGCTTGGTTTTTGCGCTGGCTTTCATCACCGTTGTGGGGGCATTGGGTGCGAATCTTGTGGGTCGCACATTGCTTGGCTGGTGGGATAAGTTGCTTAATCGCACTCCAATTGTGCGTTCGATCTACAAAGGTTCAAAGCAGATTTTCGAAACGATTTTTTCTGAGAAAGGATCTTCATTCAAGCAAGTCTGCTTGGTGGAATGGCCGCGCAAGGGCACATGGTCCTTAGCATTTATTTCGCGTGATGTGGATGGCGGATCAATTGGTTTAGAAAAAGGCCGCGCCATGCATTCAGTTTATGTTTCAACAACGCCGAACTCAACTTCGGGTTATGTGTTTTTTGTCGACGTCGCGGATGTGAAGATTCTATCGATGAGCGTTGAAGATGGTTTGAAACTGGTAATTTCGATGGGACTGGTCTTTCCCGATGCAGCTCTGCCGCAAGAATTAGAGCTGGCAGCAGCGAGACCAGTGCGCAAAACTAGCCCGAAGACAAAAGCTTAATCGCTTCATCGCGTTCAAATAAATAGAGTAGTATACGCAAAGCTTCACCGCGCGCGCTGATAAGCTTGGGGTCACGCGCTAGAATAAGTGCTGCATCATCACGGGCAGTGGCCAGCAGATCACCATGAACTGCAAGATCAGCTAAACGAAACAGCGGAATTCCTGATTGTTGCGTGCCGAGCATTTCTCCTGCACCCCGCAGTCTTAAATCTTCTTCAGCAATACGAAAACCATCTTCAGTTTCGCGCATGATGGCAAGGCGCGTTTTTGCAGTTTCGCCAATTGGCTCTTGATACAGCAACAAGCATGATGATTTGGCACTGCCACGGCCCACGCGTCCGCGCAATTGATGTAACTGCGCCAAGCCAAAGCGTTCGGCATTTTCGATAATCATGATGCTGGCTTCAGCGACGTCCACTCCCACCTCGATCACCGTGGTGGAAACAAGAACGCACAATTCGCCAGATTTGAATCGCGCCATCACGGCATCTTTTTCAGGGCCCTTCATGCGGCCATGGATAAGGCCAACCATGGCGGGAAATTCGGCGCTTAGAAATTCAAAGCGCTTTTCGGCATTTGCCAAGTCGATGAACTCGCTTTCCTGAACCAGTGGGCACACCCAATAGGCGCGTGCGCCGGTGGCCAAACTGCGGTGCAAACCGGCAATCACATCATCAATGCGGGTGGTGGGCAACACGCGCGTGTCAATAGGCAGGCGGCCTGCAGGTTTCTCCATGAGCTTGGACACGTCCATATCACCATAAACTGTGAGCGCTAAGGTGCGAGGAATTGGTGTTGCAGTCATCACTAATAGATCAGTGCTACTGGACTTGGCTTGAAGAGCCATCCGCTGGTGCACACCGAATCGGTGTTGCTCATCGATCACCACAAGGCCCAGATCATTGAACTCTACACCCTCTTGGAAGAGCGCATGTGTGCCTATGAGCACATCTACGGTGCCAGATTTCAGTGCCGCTAAAGTGTCCTCGCGCGCGCGTCCTTTTTCGCGGCCCGTGAGCAAAGCCAATCGGATATTTGTGCCTTCGACAAGTTTTGCGAGGCTTGCCGCATGTTGGCGCGCTAAAATTTCTGTGGGCACCATGAAAGCGCCTTGCAATCCGTTCTCGACTGCAGCGGCCAGTGCGATCAAGGCCACAACAGTTTTTCCAGACCCCACATCGCCTTGCAGCAAGCGGATCATGCGGTAGCCAGATCCCATGTCATGTAATATCTCAGCTATAGCATTTTGTTGAGTATTTGTAAGGCTATAGGGTAAGTTTCGCTGAATTTGGTTGCGTTTAGTTGCATCACCACCCATGCGCCTCCCCGAAGCGCGTTTCATTTGATTGCGCACCAGAACGAGCGCCAACTGATTGGCCAAAAGCTCATCATAAGCGAGCCGCATGCGGTTGAGGCCATCAACGGCAAGCCCCAAGTGATCTGAGGGGGAGTGTAAACTTGTCAAAGCATCCGAAAAACCGGGCCAGCTTTGGCGCTTCAACCATTCAATATCTTGCCATTCGGGCAGCTCAGGAAGCTTGCCAAGGGCCTCGTGTGCGGCCTTCTGCAGAACCTTTGAGCCGAGCCCCGCCGTGAGCGGATAGACTGGTTCCAACATGGGCATTTTTCCAAAGTCGTCGGCGCTGACCACATAGTCCGGATGGGTCATATTGGCTTCGGCTTTGAACCAACTGATCTCACCAGAGATGAAGCGTTTTTCTCCAACCGGAAATTGCCGCAACAGATGATCAGAGTAGGTGGTAAAATAAACCAAACTCATGATGCCAGTGTCGTCAAATGCTTCAATGCGGTAAGGCAGTTTTGAACCGCGTGGCGGAGCATGATGCTTGCCGATGGTCACCTCCAGCGTCGCCACTCCTTGCGCGGGCAATTGCGCGATGCTGCATTTAAAGCGGCGGTCGATCAGTCCGGTTGGAAGGTGAAACAGCACATCAATCAAGCGCGGCTCATCAATGCCCAAAAGCTTGGCCAGTAGCTTGTTGATCTTATCGCCAATGCCTTTCAGGCTGGTGGCACTGGCAAAAAACGGTGTGAGGATTGATGGTCGCATAGGGATAGTTTCGCTGCTTATCGATTGCGGTGCAAGGCCAGTTGCGGTTAAGACGCTTGCGCCATGGCTGACATTTCACAAAATATTGAGACGATACGCAAGCGTTTGTTATGGCGCGCCACCCATCGCGGCATTAAAGAGATGGATATTATCGTAGGCGGCTTTGCCACAGCGCGACTAGCGGCCATGGATGAAGCTACGCTGGTGGAATTTTCTGAAGTTCTAGAATTGCCAGATCAACATCTTTTGTCTTGGGTTACCAATCAAGAAGCTGTGCCTGAGAATTTGCGCTCGCCTTTGCTGCTGGAGCTTTTAGCTTTTCGTCCGGATAATGTGACATGAGTGCCCTCGCCACACTGAAGCCGCGTTTAGCATTGCCAGGACGCAACGCACTCTCTGCTTTGCCGGATGGCTTAGATGCCATGATATTGCCAGAGATAGCGCTGGCTACTGGGGCAGCGGGCTTGATGCACGTGTGCCGTGATGATCAACATATGGCTTCACTGGATGATCAGATTTCTTACTTTGCGCCAACGCTCGAAGTGCTGCGCTATCCAGCTTGGGATTGCCTGCCTTATGACCGAGTTTCGCCATCGGCTGATATTTTAGCACGGCGCTTGGCGGTGTTGGCAAGGTTGGTGAAGCCCACAGCCGCGCCGTTTATTTTGTTAACCACTGTAAATGCAGTTTTGCAACGTGTGGTGCCAGAAAGCTTGATTGCGCAAGGAACATTTTCAGCAACCCCTGGGCAACGCATCAATGGCGATAAGCTTCAGGCATTTTTAATCGACAATGGATTTTCCCGCGTTGGTACAGTTGTAGACCCTGGTGATTTTGCAGTGCGCGGCGGATTGCTTGATATTTATCCGCCTGGGGCGTCGGTTCCGGTGCGACTTGATTTTTTTGGCGATGCGCTCGAAAGCATTCGCAGTTTTGATGCGCAATCGCAGCGATCAATTGCGCAGCTCAAATCTTTGGTGCTGCATCCGGCCAATGAGGTGTTGCTGAACAAGGCTTCAGTGGCGCTGTTTCGCACAGGCTATGCTGAAGCCTTTGGCGGAATTGACATCAATGACCCACTTTATGAATCGGTCACAGCCTCGCGGCGCTATCAAGGCATGGAACATTGGTTGCCTTTGTTTCACAGCAGCTTGGGCACTATTTTTGATTATGTGCCGCAAGCAGTTTTGTCGTTGGCGCATTCCACAGCGGAATCAATGACGGCACGGCATGAGCAGATTGCAGAGTTTTATGATGCGCGGCGCGAGGCTTTATCGAAACAGAGTTTCGGGGCGGCCCCCTATAAGGCGCTGAAGCCTGAGCGACTTTATGTGACAGCGCCGGAATGGCAGCAATTGCTGGCAGACCGCACGGTGTTGGAGCAATCTCCTTTTGAAAGTCCGAGCAGCACTTCAATTTCTTTTTCAGGCAAGCAGAGCCGCAGCTTTGCAGCCGAGCGCGCCGAACCAGGCGGCAATGTCTATGATGCTGTCCGCGACCATTCTGAAATCTTGCGCAAAGCTGGCAAGCGAACCTTGATTGCCTGTTGGAGCGAAGGTTCGGCTGATCGCCTTGCCACTATTTTGCGCGATCATGATTTGGCGCCTTTGGTTTTTGCCAAGGATTGGGCGGAAGCCTCCAAGCACGATGTTGGCATCGTAACAATGCTTGTGCTGCCGCAAGAGCAGGGCTTTGAGACGCCAGATTTAGCGCTGATTTCTGAGCAAGATATTCTCGGTGACCGCTTAGTGCGCAAAGCCCGCAAATCGAAGAAAGCTGCTGATTTTCTAACCGAACTGTCTTCAATTTCGGCTGGCGATCTCATGGTGCATGTGGACCATGGCATTGGCCGCTTTGAAGGGCTTAGAACCATTGATGTGCAAGGTGCGCCGCATGATTGTTTGCTGCTGATATACGCTGAAAATTCGCGGCTATTTCTGCCAGTTGAGAATCTCGAGTTGCTCACGCGTTATGGCTCCGAGTCTGACGGCGTACAGCTTGATCGTTTGGGTGGTGGCGCCTGGCAGGCAAAGAAGGCTAAGCTCAAGGAACGCATTCGTGAAATAGCGGGCGAGTTGATAAAAACCGCCGCGGCACGAGAATTGAAACCCGGCGATATTTTGCTGCCGCCAGAAGGCGCATTCGATGAATTCTGTGCGCGTTTTCCGTATGAAGAAACCGAAGATCAACTGACCGCAATTGAGGCCGTGATAGAAGATTTAGGCAAGGGCCGCCCGATGGATCGTCTCATCTGCGGTGATGTTGGTTTCGGAAAAACGGAAGTCGCTTTGCGTGCATCATTTGTGGCTGCCTATGCTGGAAAGCAAGTGGCTATAATGGTGCCCACAACGCTTTTAGCGCGCCAGCATTATAAAAATTTCTTGGAGCGCTTTAAAGGGCTTCCGCTGCGCATAGCGCAGGCTTCGCGGCTAGTTGGCCGCAAAGGCATTGATGAGGTGAAGAAGGGGCTGGCAGATGGCTCCGTTGATATCGTCATCGGCACTCACGCGCTGCTGGCTGCAACTGTGAAGTTCCGCGATCTTGGTTTGATGATCGTTGACGAAGAGCAACATTTCGGCGTGAAGCACAAAGAGCGCCTCAAAGAAATGCGAGCCAACGTGCATGTGTTAACACTGACTGCCACTCCAATTCCGCGCACACTACAGCTCGCACTTTCTGGTTTGCGCGAGATGTCGCTGATCACAACGCCGCCATTGGATCGCTTAGCCGTGCGCACTTATATATCGCCATTTGATCCGGTGATCGTGCGCGAACATTTGCTGCGCGAACATTTCCGTGGGGGTCAAAGTTTCTATGTGGTGCCGCGCATTACGGATTTGGATGAGATTGCAGAATTTCTACGCGAGAGTGTTCCGGAACTTAAATTCCGCGCCGCCCATGGTCGCATGCCACCCACTGAACTTGAAGACATTATGACAGGTTTTTATGACCGCGCCTTTGATGTGTTGCTCTCCACCACCATCGTAGAATCGGGGCTCGATATTTCCACGGCCAACACCATGATTATTCACCGCGCAGATATGTTTGGTCTTGCCCAGCTTTATCAATTGCGCGGGCGAGTAGGGCGCTCAAAGCAACGCGCTTATGCATTACTCACAACACAAACGAGAAAAGCCCTGACGCCAACGGCTGAACGGCGCTTGAAGGTTTTGCAATCACTTGATTCACTGGGAGCCGGATTTAATCTCGCCTCGCATGATTTGGATATTCGTGGTGCCGGTAATCTTCTGGGTGAAGAGCAGCACGGCAATATTCGCGAAGTTGGTTTTGAACTCTATCAATCAATGCTGGAAGATGCCGTGGCTTCTATGAAGGAAGGCGGCGAGGAGGCATTGGATGATGGCGCATGGTCGCCCGCAATCAATATCGGCACCTCCGTTTTGATTCCAGAATCTTATGTGTCTGACTTGCAAGTGCGGCTGGGGCTTTATCGGCGCTTGGCGGATTTTCAAGAGCAGCAGGATTTGGATGGTTTTGCGGCAGAGTTGCATGACCGTTTCGGCCGCAGACCCGAAGAGGTTGATCATTTGCTTGAGATTGTTTCGATCAAACTTCTGTGTCGTAAAGCCAATGTGTCCAATGTAGATGCAGGGCCGAAAGGAGCGACAATTGGCTTCAGGGGAGGGGTGTTTGCAAACCCCACAGCACTGGTCCACTGGATTGCCGGGCAGGGCACGCTAGCCAAGCTTAGGCCAACAGATATGAAACTGGTGTTGACACGCGAATGGGCAAGTGCGGCTGCGAGGCTGAAGGGCACGAGGGTATTAATGCAGAATTTGGTGAAGCTGGCCAACCCATAATCGCCACTTGATTTTGAGTTTACTTTTGAGAGATTTCTCGAATTGTTTCGGCCAACATCTCGGCAGCTTGCGCGCCTGAAACGCCATATTTCTGGTTGATGATAAAAGTCGGAACGCCTGAGATTCCCATCTGCTGGGCCTTGATGCACTCCTGCATAATTTCATTTTTATCTTTGTCGCTGGCCAGTTCAGAACGCACATCGAGGCCTTGGGATTGCGCAATGGCGATTAACGTTGCATGGTCGCCAATGTCTTTGCCGTCACGCCAATACGCCACAAACAACGCTTCCACCATTTCCAGTTGACGGCCAGCCTCAAGAGCCCACCGGATCAATCTATGCGCATCCAATGAATTTGGCGTGCGGGTGATTTTGTCAAAATGAAAAGGCACGCCATCTTCCTTACCTGCCTTGATCAAAGGATCATGGATGGTTTTCAGCCGCTCTTCGCCGAATTTGGCTCGCATATAAGCATGCCGATCCAGTCCTTCTGGCGGAATACTGGCATCAAGAAAAAACGGCCTGAATATAACCTCAGTCTTAATTTCAGGAATGAGTGCGAGGGCTTTTTCCAGCCTGCGTTTGCCTAAGAAACACCACGGGCAAATCACATCAGAAACGACATCAATTGTAATCACGGAATGCGCCACAATGTTGTGGTTTCAAAGCCCGCCAGTGGTTGCTGATCTGGCCTGCCGATATATGACCAGCGAGCCACCCACTGTGGCGCTGTATAAAACGGAATCACATAGAATCCGGCCACTAGAAGTCGATCTTCGGCATGAACAGCCGACACAAATTCTGCGCGGGTTTTAGCTTGGAGCATGGCAGTGATAGCTTTATCAACTGCGGGATCTGCAATGCCGGGATAGTTCCTTGTTCCTTCGGTGGTTTTACCCGCTGAACCAAAGTAAAGATTTTGTTCGTTGCCGGGTGAAAGCGAATTGAACCATGCAACCGGGATCATATCATAGTCATAGGTTTTTTGCAGCGCCGTAAATTGAGCAGCGTCTACATTGCGGATTTCAACTTTAATGCCAATCTGTTGCAGCGTGCGCTGATAGTGCAGAGCAATTTTTTCTTGTTCGGGATTTTGAATAGTAATTGTGAATGCAAATTGCTCGCCTGCTGCATTCAGCAATCCTTGTTCTTTGACGTTCCAGCCCGCTGCCGCCAATAAATCCACCGCTCGCTTCAAAAGCTTGCGGTCACGGCCAGTGCCATCGCTTACGGGCAACTTATAGGTGCCATCGGTCATATCCGAGCGCAAACCACCCCCCGTGGTTCCAATGATAGCCATTTCAGCGGCATCCATGGCCACCCCCATTGATGAAAGTTCCGAGCCACTAAAGTAACCGTAAGTGCGTTTAAAGGAATTGCCGAAAAGATTTGCGTTGGCCCACTCAAAATCGAATGCCATGCCCAAAGCTTCGCGCACCCGCACATCTTCAAATATTTTTCTGCGCGTATTAAAAGCCAGGCCAGAGGCTGGCGCTGGAGTTTTGGTTGAAATTTCCTCAAGTAAAATTTTACCCTCATTCACCGCATCAAATTTATAGCCAGTTGTCCAGCGTGTTGAATCGCCTTCTGATCGCACATCTGCGTCGCCTTTTTTGAACGCTTCAAAAGCCGCATTGGCATCCTTGTAATAATCGAACCGGAAACTTTCAAAATTCCACAGGCCTTTGTTGAAGGCTAAATTCTTGCCCCAATAGTCAGGGTTCTTTGTATAAGAAATCTTCTCGCCAGGCTTAATATCACCAAACACATAGGGTCCAGAACCAATGATCGGCTCAAGGGTGCTTTCATCAAAGGTTTTGCCATCCCAATATTTTTTGGAAAGAATTGGCATAAGACCCATGATCATAGGCAGTTCGCGATCACCTTTGTCTTGGTGAAATGTGATGGTGCGATCATCAGGTGTTTCCACTTTGATGATCTTTGCGTAGTTATTTTTATATTTCGGCTTGCCCTTATCGCGCAAAGTTTCGAGGGAGAAAACAACATCCGCAGCGGTCACCGCCGTACCATCAGAAAACTTTGCTTCGGGTCGCAGCTTGAATGTGAAAGTTTGACGATCCTCGGCCACATCAATTGTTTCGGCAAGCAAACCATAAAGGGCAAATGGTTCGGACCAGTTCCGGCCCATTAAGCTTTCAAACACAAATGTGCCAGGCGTTGCAGGTGAATTGCCTTTCACGATGAAAATATTTGTGCTGTCAAAGGTGCCAGTAATCGCCTGCTTTAAGGTGCCGCCTTGCGGCGCATCAGGGTTGGCATAGGGCAAGTTCTTAAAATCGGCGGAAAGTCCCGGTTCACCCAACATAACCATGCCATGTTTTGGCTCGGCTTGAGCTGTCGCGATTGACAATACGGCAAAAACCGCGGCGAAAGTAACTGAGCGAATCTTTTCCATACATTCAGTCTAGCGCGTTACTTGGCTTTCGATCAACCGCTCCGCAAGCCCCGCCATGCGTGAAGCTTCCACATTGGCAAAGGCAAAGCGCAGATAGTTTTCCTGCTCTGGCCCAAACATGCTGCCCGGCAAACACAACACATCATTTTCAGCAGCTAATCGCTTGGCCACGGCTTTGGCAAGTTCCCGGTCAAATGGATGGCGCACATAAGCAAAATAAGCGCCGCTACTCACAAGCTGATAATCCAGACCGGGTGTTGCAAAAGCATTCCGCATGGCCGCCAATCTCTCGCGCATCACAGCTTTTTTCTCGGTCTTCCAATCGTCGAGAGCAGTGAGGCCAAACAACACTGCACGCTGCGTGATATGCGGCGGACAAATAGTCATACAGTCGAGAATTTTCGCAGCCTCATGCATAATCTCAGGCCCGGCGATCATTGCACCCAAGCGATATCCAGCCAGCGCATAGATTTTCGAAAAACTATAAAGTTGAATGAGCGTGTCCTGCCAGTGTGGTTTGTTGAAAAGCCCATGCGGCGGAGCAGGGTCGGTTCGGAAATCCTTATAAGTTTCATCCAACACCAAAGCAATTTCCGCAACTTGGGCAACAGCGAAAAACTGCTCCAACGCAGCGGAAGGATAAATTGCACCTGTAGGATTGTTAGGCGTGCACAACACAATCGCTTTGGTGCGCTCATCCACCAATGCCGCTGCATCCATTGCATTGGGGTGATTGTTACCCTCTGAGAATGCCGGGACCGACCTGATTTCGATTCCCATCATGGTGAGCCACATCTGATGGTTGAAATAATATGGCGCCGGGATGATCACATTATCGCCGGCCTTGGCTACTGCCATGATAGCCGCAGCGAAAGCTTGATTGCAGCCAGTGGTAATCGCAACTTCGTGTGGAGCTATGGTCGCTGCATAATCTGCGCTCATGTGTTTTGCATAAGCTTCACGCAATGGTGCGATGCCATATATATCTGTGTATCCACCCATATCAGGCAGACCAGCAAGTCTGGCAATTTCTGCTTGCAGTGAAGGTGCTGGCGGATAGCTTGGCACCGCCTGACACATGTTTAAAAGCTCTCGATTGCTTGCACTTTTTTTAACCCAACTCATTGCTTCGGCAATGGGTGGAAATACAACTTGTGCCACCAGCGGCGAAATTTCAATACTCATCAACATGAACCCCTTGGAATAGACCAATGTTTAGGGCAAGAATGCAGGCATGAATAGCCACTCTATCGATAGCTTGTTGAAAGGCCGTGGTGCGTGGTTGAAAACTGTGCATGGTAACCCACAACACGCTCTTGCGCATGCGAATTTAACGCGGCTGATCGCTGAGAATTATAGTTTATTCGAACAAGTGCGCGACCGGATTTTTAAGTCCACTGAAGAATTTATGCGTCATGTGGAAATCACCCCTGACACATTGAATGATGATGGCCACACGCTGGTGAGCGAATTGCAAAGCAACGGCATGGTTTTGCGTGAAAGCCACGGCCACGCCATTTGTGAAGTGAAAGGCCGTCGTTATATGTCAGGTGGGTGGCTGGAAGAATTGGCCTGGCTTGCCGCCATCGAAGCCGGCGCCGATGAAGCCATTTACGGCCAAGTGCTAGGCTGGAAAGTTAAAACATTTACCGGCGAAAATGAAATTGATTTGATCGCCCGCCAAGGTGAGCGCTTGACCTTCGTGTCATGCAAGGCGCTCCGCTCCGAGCTTGATATGACTGACCGCAAACAGCGCAACCGTCTGATGGATGCTGTGCATGAAGCTGACAATCTGGCTGACCATTTTGGCCGCGAGGGCGAGCATGTTGCTGTTCTGGTGACGACTGACCTTTTTGATGAAATAAAAAATGCGCCGCGCTACAATGCTCTGATGGGCAAGGCCGCCGTGCTAAATGTTGAACTTATCGCACTTGAACATCTCTCGTGGGATCAATTGGTTGAAGCGCTGCGCAGACTCTGGGTCAATGCTCCGCTGGAAGGGGCTGCATGAAGGCGATTAGGTTTTACAAAACTGGCGGACCAGAGGTTTTGCAGTTTGAAGATGTGGCATTGGCTGCACCTGCTGCGCACGAGGTTCAGTTGCGCCATACGGCCATTGGGCTGAACTTCATCGACACCTATCAACGCAGCGGGCTCTATCCGGTGCCCATGCCCAGTGGGCTCGGATCTGAGGCGGCAGGGGTGATCACCGCACTTGGAACAGGCGTGAAGGGTTTCAAAATTGGAGACCGTGTGGCCTATGGCTCAGGTCCGCTTGGGGCCTATTCGGAGGCGCGGAATTTTCCTGCCCAGCATTTGGTGAAATTGCCAAAATCTATCAGCGATGAAATTGCTGCTGGCATGATGCTGAAAGGCATGACCGCACGATATCTTATTCGGGCCACTTATAAAGTAAAACGCGGAGAGACAATTTTATTGCATGCCGCAGCGGGAGGTGTTGGGCTTATTCTTTCGCAATGGGCCAAGGCGCTGGGCGCTAAGGTGATTGGCATTGTAGGTTCGGATGAGAAAATGGCGGTGGCGCGGGCCCATGGCTGTGCCCACGTGATTAATTCAGCAACTGAGAATGTTGTGGCGCGGGTGCGCGAATTGACCAGCGGCAAAGGTGTTCCCGTGGTCTATGATGGCGTAGGGCAGGCCACGTTGATCACATCATTGGATTGTTTAGCGCCACGCGGTTTGCTGGTCAGTTTCGGCAATGCGTCTGGTCCCGTATCAGCACTCAATCTGGGCTGGCTCGCGTCGCGAGGCTCGCTCTCGGTTTGCAGGCCAACCTTGGGGAGTTACATCTCAACACCTGCCGATTTCAAAGCAACGGCGCAAGATTTAATTGATATTGTGAAGTCCGGCAAAGTCATTATTGCGGTGAACCAGCGTTACCCACTGGCCGATGCCGCACAAGCCCATAGAGATTTGGCCGCGAGAAAAACCACGGGTGCTACGGTGCTGCTGGTTTAGTGTTTTTTCAGTCGGATTGGTTTTTTAATGGATCCATTTGAATTTCAAAATTCAAAGCTCTTTTTACAATTGGTGTATTTTTCGGTCCTAAGCTTGGACGAACTACGGTTTTTGACGGGAGTTCGATTGAAAATCGACCGGTCCCGCTGGACTTTTCGATCATTTCGACCAATGTATTATGTACTGTTTGTCTGAGGGTAATTCGAAACTCTAAATCTAACAAAGTTTGTTCAATAAGCATTATATCCATTTTACAAATTTCATAGACAGTAGAAAGTTGTTTTGCAAATTTGATATCTTTTTGATTTGTAAATGCAGTTCTTGCGCTATCAGTGTGTTGGATTGCTTCTACTAATCTTCCATCATAAGTTTCTTTGCGGGCACCGATAAAGTTCAAGACATTATAGAGAGCCGTATCTACGCCGCCCCAATGCTTTATTGCTTCGTCGTAACCTCCCACTTTATCAAAAAGTTTCTTTTCAACGAGGAAGGAACCCCAAGTGTTTCCATCTTCATTATTTGGCAAATAGTAGGACCCTTCTTTGAGATTTTGCGCAATGTCCCTAAAAAAATTCGCAGATACAAGAACATCAGCATCGAAAAAAGCGATCCACTTAGTAATCACTTCTTGGCCGCCAATGTTCCTAGATCTACTATAATCAAAAGCAAGTTGTTCGTTCACTTTAACTACTTGCACAAATGGGAAATGCTCGCTTACCCACTGCCCAGACTTATCAGGACAATCAAAATCAACTACAATTATCCCGCCAAGACCTTGATCGACTATTTTGGGAAGCGATTTCTTCAAATGGTGAAGTCTACCTTTGCAAGTGGTAACATAAGTAATGTCTTCAGGTTTCATCTTGAGTTACTTTCTGCATTGCATTTGAACTTAGCGCCAAACAACACTAACGCATAGGCTGTTTCCAATATCGTTCCGCAGTGCTTGCCTTTGGCAGAGTCTTCAAATAAGTGGAAACCAGTCCAATGTATTCTTTGAATATATAATCTGTTAGACGGATAGTAACGGATGAATTTACGGTGGCAAGAGAGAATTAAGAAGTCTGACGCTTGGGTGCTCAGTTTTTTAAAGCAGCATGAAGTTCCGTTTATTGTCGTAAGCGGGGCAGCTGCGGCCTTTCATGGTTGTCGTGATGATTGTTACTTTGACGACTTAGATATTGACTTGAGTCCGAGCAAATCAAATTCACGAAGATTTGCAAATGCTATGGATAATTTGGCGCGTGCAGCAGGGATAAATACGGCATCTTTTCCAGTGTTTCTTTTGGCAAAACCAAAGGTGCTTTTCAATTTGGACAAGAACCAGTGTAATGTTGATTTTTACACCTCCAGTAGTGCATTGGAATTTAACAAGCGATTTTCTGCATCGACAGTCTCAAGTATTGGCTCGATGGCTATCAGGATTGCTTCTCCTGTTGACTTGATTCAGCAAATCGAAAGCCGTGTGAGCCAACTGAGAGAAATTGTTGCCATAAACTTGTCGGATGTGGAGTCAATCAAATCTTGTCTTTCAAAGGTTCCCATACAAACTAAATCCCTGGTCTTGCCAAATGAAACATCCAAAATCTTTAGCAGATTGGCTGCGGTCGGAGTCCCTTTTCTTCTCAGCGGCGGAATAGCAGCAGAATTTTATGAATGTAAAAAACCAGAGACTTCAACTAAGTATGAGGTGTTTTTAAGACCAGATGTGGTGAGTCTTGATAGTTTGGTATCAGCTTTGTCACCTATTTTAGATCAAAATGGTGTCAAAAATATCCGTGATGTTTTCATTGAAAATTTGACAAAACTAAATTCCAAAATGAGGCGGTTTCCACTGATTGGCGGTTTTGAAATTTTGATGACTTCCTCTGAAAGTGAATTCGATAGGCAGTTGCAAAATAGTTTTGACTGTAATCTCTTAAATGGGCCCCCATTAAAATTGCAGAGTTTGCCAGATTTTTTGGCTCATAGAGAAAAGCAAGTTGCGTTTTGGCAGCATATGATCGACTATAAATTGCGAGACCTGACAAGACTTAAGGAATTGACAGCCTCATAAAAATTCAATTTTGGATTAGTCGCAAAAATAATGGTAGCTTATAATTGATGTGGTAAATTAATAACCACAATGGAGTTCAAGTGCGAGTTATCGGCAATGAAATTTAGATGGCAAGATAGAATAAGAAAGCAGGATGCTTGGCTGTTAAGCTTCCTAAAGATACACGATGTGCCATTTATTATTTTTGGTGGCGCAGCCGTTGCTTATCATGGTTGTCGCGATGATTTCTATTTTGATGATATAGATGTTTTATTGTGCCCAACAGAAAAGCATTCCAAGAATTTTGCGCTTGCAGTTAATGCTGCAGCCAGGGCCGCGGGTAAACTGGTGACGACCTCTTTTCCGCCTATGCAATTTGCCAAAATAAATGTGAAATTGAATTTGGATTATGTGCAATTTCGCATTGATTTTATAACGATGTTCAAGCCATCGGTGTTTAATGATTATTTGAAGAATGCTGTCAGTGCGAGGGTTGAGTTAATGGAAGTAAAGGTTCTCTCGCTTAGGGATTTAATTACTTTGAAACATAACGCGGTGGAATCTAATTATAACCGATTCCTAAATTTCTTAGGAGACGCTGAGTTGATAAAACAAAGCGCAAATTCGGAGCTTATTTGAGTTGTCGGATTCAGATTTTGAAATACGAGAGAAGTTTTCCAACACAAAAATGTTAGCGGCTTTGGCGGCGTCTGGCATACCCGTACTTGTATCAGGGAGAGTAGCGGAAAAATTTCATGGTTGCGTTATTATTCCAACTTCTATTGACTATGAGTTGATTTTGAAACCCGATTTGAATTGTGCGGTTGGCTTTACAAAAGTACTGGGCAAACGTTTGCGAGATTTTGGCCTTCAAGCGGTTGACGCTCAGGATGCCGTTAAATTGTCAACATCCGGATTTCGGTTCAAGCCTTTTCCAACCTCAGAAGGGATTGATATTCTAGTTGCGGAAAGTGGAGAGGTGTTTGACGAAATGCAAGGCCGTAGCACTGCTGCAGATATTGACGGATTAATTTTACAAATTCTCAGTGTGCAAGATATTTTTTACTTGAAAAAAAACTATGCTGAACATTGGCATGAAAAATACTTGAAACATCTTGCAGACTTGCAAAGACTTGAAGCTAAATTAGCCAGCCAATCCTGATTTGAGCTAGAGCATCCGACGCGCTAGCCGCAACTATCGGTTTGTTTTGAAGCAAGCGCAGACCAAGCACTAGCACAACTTGTTTGTGAGCATAAATAATTTGCCAATGTGTTAGCCGGAATGGCATGAGCCAAATTTATGGATTGGCCGTTGGTGTCAGATAGCGTGCTCACCACCATACCGATAAGTTTGCCTTTGCCATCAAATACTGGTCCACCTGATTCGCCGCGTTGCGTGCCCATGTGCAAAACGATGGCATCAGGATATCCAAACTTGCCGTAAGCAACCGGGCGGCCAAAGTGCAAATCTTCAAGCGCACCCACCCGCGCCGTGTCGCCACCGCCATGGGGCTTGCCCAAAGTATAAACCAAATCGCCCTTCACCATGCAGCCTGGGCCTGCCGGGGCCACGGAATGACCAGTGAAGCCGCGCAATTTAACTACCGCCATGTCATTGTTCAAATTGATGCCGATGACCGAGCCGGAATAAACTCGGCCATTGGCCGCTCGCGCAGAAATTTCATTGCCTTTAGCAACCGC
>JANOUE010000007.1:0-6926 GCA_031416755.1 Hyphomicrobiales bacterium | reverse complement strand
GCCATCTGTTCCTGAACAAGTTGCCGCTGTAACACCAGAAGACCCACCAGTACCTTCGAGCCAAGTGGCTGTTGAATCTGCTCCAGAACTGAAAGTTGCAACACCGCAAGCCGTGGTCAAGAAAATCGCCGCACCAAAACTTAGCGAAGCTAAGAAAATAGCATCGACTAAGCCTGCGAAATCACTGGGTGTGAAACCAGTTGTGTTAGTTGCGCCGTCAAAGAAACCAATTGCAAACAAAACACTAGAAGTGGCTGGCACTGCACCCATTGTCGGTGACAGCCTTTACGGTGATACAGCAGTTGGTGAGGGGTTAGCATTAGAATCGGTCCCTCCGGTCCCGTCGGTCGCAACGGCTCCAACCAAGAAGAAAAAGTCACTTTTCGATCTCTTTAAAGGTGAAAGTAAAACACCAGAAAACCAAATTGCTTTGAATGAACCAATTGTCCAAGGGAAACCTGAGCTGCTTCCTCCGGTGCAACAAGTGGCGCCAGCGTCAACAGCTTTCGTAGCCCAACTTGCTTCATTCAAATCTAAATCTGAAGCGACACAAGAATATCGAAATTTAAGTGCTAAACATGGCCCGATCATTTCGCGCTATGCCCCCATCATTACGCAGGCCCAAGTTGCTGGATCAACCCGGTATCGATTAAGCATAGGCCCAATGGCGAGCAAAAATGTCGCTTCAAGTGTTTGTCAGTCGCTTTTTGCTGCTGGCGAACGGGATTGTCTTGTAAATCGTCAGTAACGATTTCGTGATTTTGCGTGATCTACGTGAGAAATTGAATGTCGATTCGAGCTTTCATAAGTGGCTGCGCCACTACAGTGCTGAGTGAATCAGAAACTAAGTTTTTTGCCACTACGCAACCTTGGGGTCTCATTCTATTTAAGCGCAATTGTGAATCACCGACGCAAATCAAAGGTTTAACAGCGCAATTTCGGTCAGCAGTTGGTCGCAAAGATGCGCCAGTATTCATTGATCAAGAGGGTGGGCGAGTGCAAAGGTTAAGCCAGCCCCATTGGCGTAGATATCCATCAGCGCTGGAATTTGGAAAACTTCATAGTCGGTGTCCAATTTTGGCTTTCCGTACGGCCCGCAGCTCAGGCCGCTTGATGGCAGAAGAACTTGAGGAAATTGGAATTACTTCAAGTTGCCTACCGGTGCTTGATGTGCCGCAGCCCGGCAGCCATGATGTTATCGGTAATCGCGCATATGCTTTGCGCCCTGATGTTGCTGTTGCAATGGCCAGAAGCCACACCGCAGGTCTTATGGAAGGCGGCATTCTTCCAGTGATGAAGCATATTCCAGGCCATGGGCGGGCTACGGTAGATAGCCACCTCCATTTGCCCATCGTTGCTGCTAGCCGTGCCGAGCTGGAGCAATTTGATTTCTTGCCATTTGTGGCAATGGCTGATTGCCCGATGGCAATGACAGCGCATGTGATTTATTCAGCATTAGATGACGAAAATCCGGCGACGCTGTCGCGCAAAATTATTCGTGAAGTTATCCGCAAGACAATTGGTTTTAACGGCCTGCTTATGACAGATGATCTTTCGATGATGGCGTTGGGCGGCACGTTTGCTGAAAAATGTGAGAAAGCGCTTCATGCAGGCTGCGATATGCTGCTGCATTGTGGTGGTGACATGGATGAAATGGAACAGGTTGCGGCTTTCGCTGGTGCCCTCGAAGGCAAAGCTATGCGCCGTGCAAAACAAGCGTTGAAAGCTCGCCGGAAACCCTTGCCATATGATAAGAAGGCTGCTCTGAAAGACCTAGAGGCCATCCTTTCGGCATAGGATCCTGTCTTTTGGAGTAAGGCTACGTGTCAGATACTAAAATGACATTACTGGAGCAAGCTTGGCCAGATGGTTCCGAGCCACTGCGCGTTGTATCGAGTGACGTGAACGAAGATGAGTTGATCGTTGATGTGGGCGGCTTTGAGGGCCCACTTGATCTCCTCCTAGAATTGGCGCGTCAACATAAAGTTGATTTGGCGCAAGTCTCCATCTTGGCTTTGGTTGATCAATATCTTGCGTTTATTGATCGCTGGCAGAAGATGCGGTTAGATGTGGCGGGTGATTATTTAGTTATGGCCGCATGGCTGGCCTATCTTAAATCGCGCCTCCTCATCCCCGCTCCGCCAGCAACAGATGAAGCAGCACCGCAAGATTTGGCAGCAAGATTGGCTTTTCGCCTGCAACGCTTGCAAGCCATGCGTGATGCAGCGGCAAAGATTATGGAGCGTGCTCAGTTGGGCCGTGATGTGTTTGAGCGTGGCGCTCCGCAAGCGCTTGTTGTGGATGTACAACGCGAACATGCTGATAACTTGATCGACCTGCTCAAAGCCTATGCTGATCGCCGCCAGCGCAAAGTGGTGCGCCAGTCTTACATTGTGAAGCGCCAGCCCACATGGTCAATTAAAGAGGCCCGTGAAGCCTTGGAGCGTTTGGTGGGCACCATGGATGAGTGGGGCACTTTTGATATGTGGCTAGAACGTTACCTCGCCACTAAAGAAAACCGACGCTCAGTGCGCGCCTCCAGTTTTACTGCAAGCCTTGAACTCGCTCGTGATGGCCGCATTGAAATGCGCCAAGACTTGGCATTCCAACCCATTTATATGCGACGCAAAAACAGCGTTGCTGCTTTATAGGATTTATCGACGTGCACACACAAGCTAGCAAGACTGAAGATCAGGACTTGGAAATGGAAGACACCGAGGACGCCTTGATAACTATGCACCCACATGCTGAGCGCAGCCAACATTTGCGCATCGTCGAGGCCATTTTATTTGCATCGGCCCAACCAGTTGCAGTTGAAAAATTACAAGAGTTTTTGCCCGCTGAAACCGATGTGGAAAGCCTGCTGGCAGATTTGCAAGAAAACTATAGCAATCGCGGGGTCAAGCTTTTGCAAGTCGCAGGCAAATGGGCTTTCCGCACAGCTGAAGATATGAGCTCAGTTTTGCGCAAGGAAACCACCGAGCAAAAGAAACTAACCAAAGCTGCCCTCGAAACCTTAGCAATCGTGGCTTACCATCAACCCGTAACCCGTGCTGAAATCGAAGACATTCGTGGTGTGGCTATTTCTAAAGGCACGCTGGATAATCTTTTGGAAATTGGCTGGGTGCGGATGCGGGGCCGCCGTAAGACACCGGGCAGGCCTGTGACCTATGGCACCACAGAAATGTTTTTAAGCCAGTTTGGCCTCAACGAGCTTACGGATTTGCCGGGTTTGCACGAATTGAAAGCGGCTGGCTTGCTCGATGGCAATATTCCACCAGGCTTCGATGTTCCAATTCCCCGCGTGACAGATGAACTCACTGAAGACGAAGATCCATTGGATGGAACTGAGCAATTGCCACTTGAAATGCATTTGGCCGATGATCAGGCGACAGTGCCAGAAGAGCCAACTGTTTAAGTGTTTACCTTAACGGTTCATCGTTAATGGAAGCTCGACAGCGTTTACCATAGGTTACGCTGGCAATTAAGCTGAATCCATTGCATAGATTTTTACACGAATTTAGTTGTGCCCGCAAAACTCCTCTCCAGGTGGCGGGCAATACTCCCGAGGAACGGTGTGATTGCCAGCACCAGTCACCCGTTCCTCCAGCATCTTCCAGATAGCCTCGAGATCAGACCTGCCGCATTACCTGATTTCAAGGCTCGCCGGTCCGAGCCGAATCGAGTGGCCTCCTCGTTCCGAACAACTCGGATCGGCACCTTAAATTGCAAATGTATTGATCTCCCGCATGCTGCGGTGAATAAAAAAAGCGCCGGTTTCCCAGCGCTTTCAAAATAGTCAAAACCCAATCAATTACTTGATCTTGGTTTCCTTAAATTCCACGTGCTTGCGCACCACTGGATCATATTTCATGAACGAGAACTTTTCAGTTTTGGTGCGCGAATTTTTCTTGGTTACATAGAAAAAACCAGTGTCAGCAGTCGATGCCAACTTAATCTTGATAACGTTGCCTTTGGCCATAATAGTCTCTTCCAATAATCAGTGAATGCAATTGAACGGGGATACACCCGATTGGACGCAGAAAGTCAAGGTTACTGTTGCTCTGCGGCAAATCCATGCATGCGCAAAGCCCATTGGAGGCCAACAATAGCGCCTTTTACCGGTTGCAGCAGGCCAATTGTGAGAAAAAACGTAATCGGCAACCAAGCGGCAAGTTGCAGCCATATTTCGGGTTGCCAAACGCGCTCGACAATGACCACAACGGGAATCAATATGTGACCTACGATCATCATGGTGAAATAGGGTGGGGCATCGTCGGCACGCTGGTGGTGCAGGTCTGCGGCGCAACTTGGGCAGGTATCTGCGACTTTGAGGAAAGCCCTGAACAAAAGTCCCTTGCCACAAGATGGGCAACGACAGATCAAGCCCCGCGCCATCGCCGATTTCCATGAACGTTGAATTTCATACATGGGTAGCAATTGGCGCAAGCGCCCGAGAATTTCAAATCTACGATCCGTCGCAGCGGCAACGCGCCGCGCTCAGCGGCGACGCTTTGATTTTCGTTTTCCGGCATCGCCACGTAATTTTGCTGCTTTGCCAGCGCGACCTTCGGACACCATTTCAAAACGTAAGCCACCCTTAACGGGGGCAGCTTCGACGAGCTTCACTTGTACTATGTCGCCCATCTGGAAGGTCTCGCCTGTGCGCTGGCCGATAAGAGCGTGGCGCACCTCATCATAGATATAATAATCGCGGCCAAGGCTGGAGGCCGAGACGAAGCCATCGGCTCCGGTCTCTTCAAGATTTACAAACAAGCCAGCACCCACCACGCCGCCAATGCGGGCGTTGAAGGTGGCACCAATTTGCGGGGCGAGGAAAGAAGCAACCAGTCGATCAGTGGTTTCTCGTTCGGCAACCATGGCACGGCGCTCGGCCGTTGAAATCATTTCGCCAGTTTCATCGAGCCTGGCAATATCATCTGTGGACAGGCCATCATTGCCAAAGTTCAAGGCGCTGATGAGTGCGCGGTGCACAATCAAATCTGCATAGCGACGAATTGGCGAGGTGAAATGGGCATAGCGGCGCAGGCTCAAGCCAAAATGTCCCGCATTCTGCGCGCGATAAACCGCTTGGCTTTGGGTACGTAAAACAATCTGATGGACAAGCTGCTCAAAGTCTTCACCTTCAACAGATTTAAGCAGCTTGTTGAAGTGGCTGGTCTTGATCACTTGGCCAAGAGGCAATTCACGGTTCACAGTTTTGAGGAACTGTGAGAGTGCTTTGATTTTTTCTTGGCTCGGTTCTTCGTGGATGCGGTAGAGGAGTGCTGTTTTGCGATTTTCCAATTCCTCGGCGGCCGCCACATTGGCTTGGATCATAAATTCTTCGATCAACTTATGGGCATCAAGGCGGGCTGGCACAATCACCTTTGCTACATTGCCAAGTTTATCTAAAATAATCTTGCGCTCGGGCAAATCCAAGTTGAGTGGGCTGCGCTTGTCTTGCGCCGATTTCATCGCAAAATATGCAGACCATAGTGGCTTCAAAACGCCCTCGAGCAGAACCTCAGCCTTCGGTGACTCTCGGCCATCAATTGCGTCTTGCGCTTCTTGATAGGACAGCTTGGCAGCGGAACGCATGATGATGCGAGCAAATTTATGAGAGGTTTTGCGGCCCGATTTATCGATGTTTATAAAGCATGCCAGTGCTGGGCGATCTTGCTGCTCGATCAACGAACACAAATCATTGGAAATGCGCTCTGGCAACATCGGCACAACACGGTCTGGGAAGTAAACCGAATTGCCACGGAGACGCGCTTCCTTGTCGAGAGCAGAACCGGACTTCACATAAGTTGCAACATCGGCAATAGCTACGATAATTTTGAAAGAGCCGTCATCTTGCTCTTCCGCCCACACGGCATCGTCATGATCGCGTGCGTCTGGTGGATCAATAGTTATCAATGGCACATCGCGCAGATCCATGCGGCCTGCCTGTTTGAACACTTGCAGCGCTTCGGATTCTGCAATAACGCGATCAGGAAAAGCGTTTGGTATGCCGTGTTGATGAATCGCAATCAGCGAAATGTTGCGTGGGTCTTCCATGTCGCCAAGACGTTCGCGTACGCGGGCGATTGGCATCCCCCGGCCCTGGTCCTTGATAATTTCGGCAGAAACCAATTCGCCATTCACAGCGCCGCCTTCATCGCCCTTCAGCACTTGAAGATCATAGCGCGATTTTTTATCGACGGGCACAAGGCGAGCACCTTCGCCTTTGACAACGCGGAACACTGCAAGCACGCGGCCTGCTCGATCGGAGAGCACGCGCATTACTTTGGCTTTATGTGAGTAGGGGCCTTTGCCTGAGAGAAATTCGATCTTCGCCAATACACGGTCGCCTACCGCCGGAGCTTTTCCAGTCAGGGATTCGATCAGCAGTTTTGGTGGCTTGTCGTCGTGCCACTCCACAGGGTGGCCGTAAGCGTCACCATTATCGTCAATGCCAGCCGTTTCAATCACAGTCACTGGAGGCAATTCTCCGACCACATTCATGCGGCGTTTTTTGCCAGCAACCGACCCATCACCCTTCAGATCCTTGAGGAGTGATTTCAGCTTGATCTTATCATTGCCCTTGATGCCGAAGGCACGGGAAATTTCACGCTTCCCAATCGGTCCTTCTGAGGCTGCGATGAATTTCAAAATATCATCGCGCGCAGGCAAGCCTTTGGTGGATTTTGATTTTGATTTGGGAGTGGTCGGTTTAAGAGTCATTTAAATTTCCAGCAATCCTTCGAGGCTCGCAAATGCTCGCACCTCAGGATGAGGGTCCGTAAACAAATCCCTCACCCTGAGCAATCCTTCGAGGCTCGCAAGTGCTCGCACCTCAGGATGAGGGTCCGTAAACAAATCCCTCACCCTGAGCAATCCTTCGGGCCCCGAAAGTGCTCGCTCCTCAGGATGAGGGTCCG
>JANOUE010000006.1:0-29419 GCA_031416755.1 Hyphomicrobiales bacterium | reverse complement strand
CAATATTTGCCATTGCTGATATGGTATCCACATGACCACGACAATGAACATCTCTCTGCCGGAATCACTGAAGGCTTTTGTTGACGAGCGTGTAAAATCGCGCGGCTATGGATCACATAGTGAGTATTTGCGTGACTTGGTTCGCAAAGATGAAGTTGAGGCTGCGAAGGAAAAGTTAAAAGCTCTATTGATGGAGGGTTTAAATTCTCCTCCGGGTCGTTCTTGGCCTGAAATAAAAGCTGATCTTTTAAAACGTGTTCCAGCTCCTCGAACGAAATGAAATTTGCCGCATTGAAGAGTGCTGCTGAACGCGATCTTGAAGGGGCTCATACTTATTATCTAAACGAGGTTGGTATTGGGGTTGCCGAAAAATTCGTCGAAGCATTTGCAGCGGCGATTATTCATTTAGAGGCTTTTCCTGCTTCTGGCTCCACCAGATATGGTGAATTGTTAGGTACACCAACTTTTCGATCTTGGCCCTTGCGAGGATTTCCGTATCTGCTTTTTTATATAGAGCAAGTTGAACATTTAGATGTAGTTAGATTGCTGCACCAAAATTCTGATATTTTTGTTCATCTTCTAAATGAAACCCTCAACTAAAAAGGCCGGAACTTTTGTTCCGGCCTTCTTTAAACTCTACACACCCTATGGGACCCGGCGATTTTGGCTTTTTTAGGAAAAGCCAAAACGCTTTACTGACGGTATTGCTGGATGCGCGTGGTGCGCAGACCTGCAAGGCCGTGACGTTCGATTGAACGTTGCCAACCCAAATATTCCTCAACAGTGAGGGTATAACGTTGGCAGGCTTCCTCTAAACTCAAAAGCCCGCCTCTGACAGCTGCTACAACCTCGGCCTTTCGGCGGATCACCCAACGGTGACTACCAGGCGGCGGGAGGTCTGCTATTGTCAAGGGAGTGCCATCGGGACCGATGACGTAATTGACTCTTGGACGCAACTGACCATTCATATACGCAAACTCACACAAACTTACCTGTAAGGCCTTCGCTTAACTGGCTGGCCTCACACAAATTCACATTACCCATAAGTCACTTAAAAATGAGCTAAGCGGGTCTGAACAAATTATGAATTATGAATTTCAATTGGCTCAATTCGGCACAGATTTGCGTGATTTTGCAGTTCGGTCTATGGAAGCCCCATGAAAATTCCTACCGCCATCCTTGACCGCGTTCATGAATCGATGAATTTATCCGGCTCGCCAAAAGATCACCGCGTTGTGGCGGCCATGTCGGGCGGGGTTGATTCGTCAGTGGTGGCTGGGCTGCTAAAGATTGCTGGCTATGATGTGGTGGGCATTACGCTTCAGCTTTATGATCATGGCGAAGCTATCGCGCGTAAAGGTGCTTGTTGTGCGGGACAAGATATTCATGATGCGCGGCGTGTGGCTGCCTCGCTCAACATGCCGCATTATGTTTTGGATTTTGAATCGCGCTTTAAGGAAGCGGTGATTGATGATTTTGTGGAAAGCTATTTGCAGGGCGCCACACCCATCCCTTGTGTGACGTGCAACCAGACTGTGAAGTTTGCTGATTTGCTGGCACGGGCCAAAGATTTGGATGCTTCGGCATTGGCGACGGGACACTACATAGAGAGTAGACAGCGGGCTGGTTCTACTCATCGTGATTTATTTACGCCTGCTGATATGGCGCGCGACCAAAGCTATTTTTTGTTTGCTACGACGCAAAAGCAAGTTGATTTCTTACGCTTTCCTTTAGGTTTGTTGCCGAAATCGGAAACGCGCGCGATGGCGCAAGAGCTTGGCTTGGTGGTGGCTGATAAACCAGATAGCCAAGATATATGCTTCGTGCCGGAAGGCAAATATACGACAGTAATATTAAAGTTGCGGCCAGATGCGGCGGAACCAGGTGATATAGTTCATCTTGATGGCCGCGTGTTGGGACGCCATAACGGCATCATTTACTATACCATCGGTCAACGCAAAGGGCTTGGCGTGGGTGGCGGTGAAGCCTTATATGTAGTGAAGCTGGATGCAGCCCGCAAAATAGTAATTGTTGGCCCGCGAGAGGCCCTTCTACAGCGCGACATAGCCGTTCGCGCAGTGAATTGGCTTGGGCAAGAGCCGATCACCGAAAAAGCACAAAGTCTATTTGTAAAGATACGTTCAACTCGGCCTGCCGTCGAAGCCACGCTTCGGAACGAAAATGGTCGAACGATTGTTCAGATTCCACATGGTGAATATGGGGTTTCGCCGGGGCAGGCATCAGTGTTTTATGATGGGGCTGGCACCGGGGCGCGGGTTCTGGGGGGCGGATTTATTGCTTTTCAGGAGCGCACACCCAGCGCCATATGAGTTAAAACTTGCTAATACGACGCTTTGACTGCTATTTGCGGCTTCCTTTGAAAGTGGATGACGATGCTGGTACAAAAAGAACTTCAGAAAATGGGCGTTGAGGATGTGCGAAAAGCCTACAAACGGTGGGCCCCGGTTTATGATGTCATTTTTGGAAAACTGGTGACTGCTGGCATACGACTTGCGGTGCGAAAAGCCAATCAGTTTTCGGGAAGCTTGCTTGATGTGGGGGTGGGAACCGGGCTTGCGCTGCCGCATTATGGCGCACAGTTTCAAGTGACTGGTGTTGACCTTTCACCTGAAATGCTGGACCGGGCCCGCGCGCGCATTGAAAAAGCCCAGTGCACAAATATTGCTGCGCTGTTAGAAATGGATGCAGGGCAACTCGCTTTTGATGATGCCAGTTTTGATGTGACGGTTGCCATGTATGTGCTCACAGTTGTGCCAGACCCAGCTAAAGTAATTCATGAACTTGCCCGCGTGACCAAGCCTGGTGGCACGGTTATTATCGTCAATCATTTCAATGTTGAAAATGGCTTGCGCGGCGCAATCGAAAAGGGCTTTGCGAAGCATGCAAGCAAGTTGGGCTGGCGTCCGGAATTTCCGATTGATACGCTGCTCGTAAGCGAAAAACTGCGCTTATGCAGCATCAGGCCAGTTAAGCCCATGGGCATCTTCACCCTGTTAGAGTTTCGACGCCAAGGCTGATCAGTGTTTGCCTTAGGCAGTAGGGTTTCCTATAGTCGGCAAAGCGAAAAATGGGAAATCTTCACGTGGCAAAATTACACTTGCATCCAAATTTAGATAAGGACGTGAAAAAGGGCATCGCGTGGTCGGTACATGCTTTCACCACCAGCGGCATTGTGCTTGGCTTTTTGGCATTGGTTGCGGTTTTAAAGAATGATGCTGTGGCCGCCTTTATGTGGCTTGGCCTTGCGTTGTTCGTTGATGGTGTTGATGGCACTTTGGCTCGCAAAGCCCGGGTGACAGAATATACGCCAAACTTTGATGGCGCTTCTTTGGATTTGGTGATCGATATCTACACCTATGTGGCGGTTCCGGCCTTGATGATTTATTGGTTCAACATGGTGGCGGTGCCGCATTTTTTTGAACCCAGCACTTGGAGTTTGATGGCAGGCGCGTTGATCATGGCAGTATCTTGCTATACATTTGCCAATGTTGGCATGAAATCATCGGATTATTATTTTGTCGGTTTCCCGGCGATTTGGAATGTTGTGGTCTTATATTTCTATCTGTTCAACACCGGCTGGTTGGTCAATCTTATCACCGTGATCGTTCTTAGTATTCTTACATTTGTGCCAATTAAGTTTGTGCACCCATTGCGGGTGACACATTGGCGCAGCATTACTATTCCCATGACGGTGGTGTGGGCTTTGATGACTTTGAGCTTGGTGATCAGTGGACGCAACCCTGACTATGATGACTGGATCTATAAGGCGCAGCTCGGAATTTTTGGGCTCACATCATTGTATTTCGCCTGGATTTCCCTGTGGCGTACCTTTGTTTTGGGAGATAAAGGCGATGACCACGAGAATGATGCGTCTGCCGCTTGACTTATGGTGCTGGTTTTACTTATACCCCGCCGCAATGGCGAGGTAGCTCAGTTGGTTAGAGCACGGGAATCATAATCCTGGGGTCGGGGGTTCAACTCCCTCTCTCGCCACCATTGTTCCATTGTCCCGTTTTGCGCCGGCAGCTTTCGCAATGAAAAAGAAAATCATAGTGGTGGGTGCTGGGATAATTGGAGCATCGCTTGCATATCAATTATCGCGGGCTGGTACCGAGGTTTTGGTTTTTGAAGCCAAGCACACATCTGGTGGTGTTGCCACGCCCAACTCATTTGCATGGATCAATGCAAGTTGGGGCAATGTTCCAGCTTATGTAAAATTGCGCATGCGAGCAATGGCGGAATGGCGCAGTCTCAAAATGCTGCATTCTGATCTTGCGGTGAATTGGTGCGGTGGACTGCTTTGGGATTTACCTGTAGCCGCGTTACATGAATTCAAATTGCAACACCAGTCCTTAGGTTATGATGTAAAATTGGTCACGGCGGCGCAAATTGCCACGCTTGAGCCTGCACTCATCGACCGCCCAGCACTTGCGCTGCATGTGGCTGAAGAAGGCGCGATTGAACCAGTTGGTGCCGTAAGAGGTTTTTTATCGGCAGCGCTGGCGCTGGGGGCTACACTTCGTAAGAATGTTGAAGTTCTGAGAGTGCTGCAAGTTGGTAATAGAATTATTGGGGTTGAGACTTCGGCTGGCGCATTCAGAGCCGATGAAGTTGTTCTGGCTGCTGGAGTGCAAAGCAAGAGTTTGTTAGAGACCTGTGGCATAAAGCTCAATCTGGATGCGCCAGCTGGGTTGTTAGTGTATTCAAAGCCTATTGCAAATTGCATCAACGGTTTGATCCTGGCACCTCACATTCATGTGCGCCAGACTGCGGCAGGGCGATTGGTGGCTGGTAGTGATTTTGGCGGCGCGCAACCCAGTGACGATCCAACAAAAGCTGCTGAGAATTTATTTGGTGTGCTGCGAGAATTTTTACGGGTGCAAGTAGATATGGAAATGGACTATTATACAGTGGGGTACCGCCCGACGCCTGCGGATGGATTGCCAGCGATTGGAAGACCTGCAAACTTAGAAGGACTTTATATTGCCGTAATGCATTCGGGTATTACACTTGCACCAATCGTTGGACTATTTGGTGCTGATGAAATTGTGAATGATATTCGTGATCCACTTTTGACGCTAACACAGCCAGATAGGTTAATTGAATGAGCCTTATTGCCCTAAATGATATGCCGCGCGCCGATTTGGCTGCGATCAAATTGGTTCTCACCGATATTGATGACACGTTGACATTGCACGGTCGCTTGCCAGCCGTAGCATTTACTGCTCTGGAGCAATTGCAGAATGCTGGGTTGAAAATTGTTGCTGTGACTGGCAGGCCCGCAGGGTGGTGCGATCATATTGCGCGCATGTGGCCGGTTGATGCAGTAGTTGGGGAGAATGGCGCTTTCTATTTTCACTATGATGCCAGTGTCCGAAAAATGCGGCGGATCTATGCACAGGAAGACCGCGTTCGATTGGCCAATGTCGAGCGGCTGCATGGGCTGGCGACAGATATTTTAAAAGCGTTTCCTGGTACGGCTTGGTCTGCAGATCAGGCTTACCGCGAGATTGATGTGGCTATTGATTTTGCTGAAGATGTGCTGCCCCTAGAGCTTGCTGTTGCGCAGAAAATTGCCGATGGATTTCATCTCCATGGAGCTTCTGCCAAGGTGAGTTCAATTCATGTGAATGCTTGGTTTGGGGAGCATGATAAGCTCACAATGAGCATGAAGATGATGAAGGAACTATTTGATATTGATGGGAATATATCAAATTCTCAAGTGGCCTATTTGGGCGATTCGCCAAATGATGCGCCGATGTTTGCGCATTTTCACAATGGAATTGGCGTGGCGAATTTACTTGAATTTGCCCCATTGATGAGCGCCCTGCCACGCTATGTTACCGTTGGCGAAGGTGGTCTTGGATTTGCAGAATTTGCTAGGACTCTACTCGCAGCTAAAAATATTTCGTGAATGTTGGTTTCTGTACGGCTGCAAGTCTATTTTGAATGGTGAGAGGACGGCGTTTTGGATTTTTTGGCGAATAAGGGAATGATTATTTTTGGCGTGCTCGTTGCATTGTTTGTGCTCGAACGTAAATTTCCCGTGGTCAAAATTCCTGAAAATTTTTCGCGGTTGGCCAGAAATTTTTCGCTGGCGGGTGTCAATGCAGTGATGTCTGGTTTGATTGTAATTCCGCTTGCGCAATTTGCATCGCAGTGGAATTTGCAATGGCGGGCTGAGAGTTTGATTGTTGATTTGCTGTTACTCGATTTGTGGATTTATGTTTGGCACAGACTTAATCACGTGGTTCCGTTTTTCTGGCGGTTTCACGAGGTGCACCATTTGGATGAAACACTTGATACGAGTTCGGCACTGCGGTTCCATTTTGGTGAAGTGCTATTGTCGTCGATTGCGCGCGTGTTTGTAATCATGCTTCTGGGTGTGCCGGTGCACCATGTGATTATTTTCGAAACCGTATTGGCTTTGGCCACACTATTTCATCATTCCAATATTCGTTTGCCGAGCTGGATTGAACGGCCCCTGTCGCTGCTCATTGTGACGCCTTCAATTCATTGGGTGCACCATCATGCCGTGCGAGCCGATACTGACTCGAATTACGCAACGGTACTATCGGTATGGGACCTGCTGTTTCGAAGTCGAAGTAATACGAGGCGCAATGCGCAAATGAAAATTGGCGTTGAAGGGCTGGCTGACCTTCCCGTTGCGGCACTTTTCAAGCGGCCTTTTTTCAGGCGTTGATGCGTGGCATAGACAGGTTTTACATTCGGAGATTCTGTAATGTCGACCACGCACCGACCATTTCGTGAAACTATGTTGCAGCTTCTGGCTACGGTAATGATCCCGTTGTCGGTTGCTGGAACTGGCCTTTATTACACCCGTTGGCAGCAGAATTTGAATGATCTCAAGACCATGATTGACCTGGTGAGTGATCAGAATCCGGAACGGCGGAAATATGGCGTGGCGATGTTTGAGTATTTGTTGAAAAACGACAAAGTGCCGGTGGAATTTGTAGCAGCACAATTGGCTTATGCAAATTCTTCGGCTGACAAAGAGCTTTTACCATTGATGGAGCAAGCCTTGCTAAAGGCTTCGGTGCAAAATTCGAAGGTGGAGCTTACATTCCGCGAAGCGTTGGAGCGATTACCGAGCCGGGTGTTTGTGCACACCCAAGAAGAAGCACAGCGGGTTTGCATCCGCACGTTGATTGGTAAAATGCGAGATATTGATTCAACTGGTATGGTGGTGCCAGGATTTGCACGCGCAACTTGGAACGGCGCACAGCATGAATTGCGGGTGTTTTTGAAATCCGATGAAGAGCGTGGTCAAAGCCTTGCTAAAATGTTCACAAATGTCGGATTGAAGGTCGTTGTGAAAGACCTTTCTGATTTAGAAAGCAGTGCAGCCAAAGCACGACCCAACACCTTCGAATTATGGTTTGGTACCGATATGGTGCCAGCGTCGTGCAAATCGTGATTTTCGTTATGGACCTGTGGGTAAAACGTCAGTTGCTTGAGTTTCTGGCTCCGGTTCGGGAGCCACTACAACTGCGGTTACTGTCGGTGGATTTTGAAGTGGGGAGTCTGTGTTGCTGCCGCCCTGGTTATTGTTATGGTCCGGGCCGGTTGAAATTTGACCGCACGCCAGGTCGCCATATTTTTCCTTAACTTCGTTGGCAGCAGCTGGATTAGAACCGCCGTTCAGCAAGTAAATCATTTTGAGATGACGGCACAGGAGGCTTTTTTTATCTCCATCTGCGTGAGCCGAAGAGTTAATAAGCGTAACACTTGCAAGTAAAATCAAAGGTAATGTTAGCCACTTCAAATTCTTCATTGCAAACTCCAATTCACCGCACCAGATACTCTGCGTATCTTTTTCGTCCCCTAACACGATTATGCGAGGCTGAATATTTGCATATAGAAACAATGCTTCCGCAACGTATTCATATTGATTAAACTTGTGTGGAAAATATCGCGCTTTCCCTAATACACCCAAAGCTCGAAGCGATATTGAGTTTGGTCCTAAAATTGCTCCGGTGTTGGAGGATTGCTTTGTTCGGATTGATTGTGACCCGAATCGGCACATGTTTATGGCTGAGGCTTAGATGGCTGAACGAAATTCCTTTGAACTGGCTTTGCGGGAAGCGCGCGTTGCAGAAGCAGCAGTGCTGGAAGCGTCTTTGAATATTCGCGATGCGCGTGCTCTTCGCTTGGAAAGTTTGCGCGATGCCGTGAAAGTTAAGCTGCGTGGCCATGTGCAGGCGCAAGCTTTATTTGATTTAACCGTCCAGCCAGGTGCCAAACCCAAGCTTTGGATAGACCTTGTTTCAGCAGTGGTGATGGAGCCTGATCCGCGCAGTTATCGGTTGGTTCAAGACCGCGAGAATAGTCGTGAAACGGTATTTGAGACGGCTCAGGAAGCCGAAATGGTGAGCTATCTGACACGCTATTTAGCGCACCGTGTGGTGGTTCATGATAAGGCTGTGACCGCTGCTTCTGCATCTTTTGAAAAGTCAAAAGCGGGATATTCGCTGCTAGACATGATTTACGTCTGGGCAACTGGCTGTTTATTCGGTGTTCTAGCCTTGATCACCTTAGCTATGTATCTGGGAAGACTACATTTTTAGCGCTGCTTTCGTTGTAATATTTAGAAACACCAATTGATTTCAGAGTTTGGGCCTAGCTTTGTTAGCTGGTGCTTGCAGAGTGGAAGAATCATGTGGGTGTGGCTTTGATGAAAATGGGTAATTTGGCTTTGGATAGCGCTGAGACGATTTCTAACGTGTATGTGCGCACGCCAACGTCTAACCGGGCATTGCCACAAGTGATAGCAGAGTTCACCAGTTTGGCTGAGGGCATGGACTATGCAGCGCTTGGCCTTACTGGGCAGAATTTTTATTCTAGCCGTGGCGTCTTAGATTGCGTTTTGCCCTATTCTGAATTGCGCCGGTTGGCATTGGCCACTGCACGAAAGCTCCTGTCATCTGGATTGCAGCGCTTGGACCGTGTGGCCATTGTTGCTGAAACTGGCTCTGATTTCATGATCACATTTTTTGCTTGCCAATATGCTGGCCTGGTTCCGTGCCCAGTGCCTTACAGCATGTATATTGGCGGCAAGGAGGCTTATGAGCAGCGCATTGCAGGCATGCTGCGTGCGGCCCATGCCAATGCGATTGTCACACCAGCGGGAAATTTAAATTCTATTCAAGCCAGTGCTGCCCTTGCCGGAGTGGCCCATGTGTTCACGCATGATGATGTGCGAGCATTGCCTGAATCGATGGCCAAGTTGCAAGGCTTTGGCGCTGATGATGTGGCCTATATTCAATATTCATCGGGATCAACTTCGGCCCCGAAGGGTGTGTTGATTTCTCAGCGGGCTATTATTGCAAATGCCAAGGGCATTTTGAGCGATGGTATGAAAATTTGCAATGAGGATCGCGGATTTTCGTGGCTGCCACTTTATCATGACATGGGGTTGGTCGGTTTCTGTCTGGCACCTATGTTGGCGCAGATCAGTTTGGATTATTTGGCAACAACAGCTTTTGCGCGCAGGCCGATTTTGTGGCTGAAGCTGATGTCGGAAAATCGCTCAACAATTTCATTCTCGCCAACCTTTGGATATGAACTTGCAGCGCGGCGGATCAACGGAGAGGCTGTAACGCTTGATCTTTCCGCTTGGCGCATTGCTGGCATTGGTGGTGATATGGTGCGGGCGGATGTGCTTGCACAATTTGCCGACGCATTGGGTGCTGCGAAATTTGATGCTGCGGCGTTTCTGCCAAGTTACGGGATGGCGGAATCGACGCTGGCAATTTCGTTTAGCGATGTGGATGGGCCGTTGCGTGTGGACCGCGTGGACCGTGATGCTGTGCATCTTTTCAATTATGCAAAGCCTTGCATTGATGGGCCCACTTGTCGGAATTTTGTAATTTGCGGCAAACCAATTTCCGGCCACAAGGTTGAAGTGCGGAGTGAAACTGGGCAGATTTTGGAGACACGCCAAATTGGGCGCTTGTTTGTTTCTGGCCCAAGTTTGATGTCGAATTATTTTAATGATGTTGAAAGCACAGCTGAAGCAATTGGCGCCGATGGATTTTTGGACACTGGCGATATGGGATATTTGCTGGGCGGCGAAATTGTAATTACAGGCCGCGCCAAGGATTTGATTTTGCACAATGGCCGCAATATCTGGCCACAAGATATTGAATGGTCCGCCGAACAATTGCCGGGACTTAAATCTGGCGAAGTGGCTGCCTTTGCAATTGAAGGCGCTGACGGCGATGACGAAGTTGTGGTGCTGGTGGAGTGTCGTAATTCTGAAATTGATGCGCAAGAGGCTTTGCGCATGGAAGTGGCCAAGCTTGTGCACCAAAGCGCTGGTGTTGATTGTACCATTGCGTTGGTGGCCCCGCGCAGCCTGCCGTTCACGTCGTCTGGCAAGCTTTCGCGGGCTGGAGCGCGGGCAAAATATCTTGCGGGTGAATTGCAAGTGCTGCTTGCTTAGTTTGGAAATCTAATGGTTCGTAAAGTTGCCCTCACAGGTGCCACCGGGTTTGTGGGTGGGGCATTGGTTCCAGTTTTACTAGAGGCTGGATTTCATGTGACTGTGCTGGTGCGCAGCCCCAAGGCTGGGCAGTTTCCGGCGCCAGTTCGGGTGGTGGTGGGGGATCTTGAAAATGCTGCTGCGCTAGCTGATTTGGTGCGCGATGCTGATTGTGTTGTGCATGCGGCGGGGGCGATTGCGGCATTGTCTCGAAAGTTGTTTTTCAAAGTGAATTTAGCTGGCGTGCAAGCGGTCTTTGTGGCGGCAAAAGCTGCAGGTGTTGCGCGCTTTGTGCATATTTCATCATTGGCGGCCCGCGAACCTGGGCTTTCTTTTTATGCTGCGAGCAAGCGCGCAGGGGAAGATTTTTTGTGTGCTGTCGACACCCCGATACAAGTTGTTCTCCTGCGGCCTTCTGCGATTTATGGGCCGGCTGATAAGGCCACTTTGCCTTTGCTTGCGGCTTTGCAGAAAACTGTGGCGTTTATTCCCAGCACAGCCGCAGCTCGGTTTTCGCTTTTACATGTGCATGATTTTGCGAAAGTGATTGCTGATGCGGTGGCCAGTGATGCGACGGGCCTTTTTGAAATTGATGATATGTCGGGTGGCCATGACTGGGCAGAGCTGGCGGCACTGAATAGGCGTGTATCAGGCCTACCAAAGCGGGTCTTATATCTGCCAAGATGGCTGGTTTCATGGGTTGCGGTGCTCGCTGAAATGGTGAGTTTTTTTTCACGAAAGCCGAGTATTATTTCTCGTGCTAAGGTGCGCGAGCTCTATCATAGCAACTGGGTGGTGCGGGGTGCGAATTGGGCCAGGCCTGATCCCATTGGGCTTGCGGAGGGCTTGGTTGGAACATTAGAATGGTATCGATGCCATGGTTGGCTTCCAGCGAAGGCACGGGAAAAATAGTAATGGAAAACACTAAAATAGTTGCGGAAATATGTGCCTTGCTGTTGCCGTTTAACGCAGCTGGCAAAACGCTTGACGCGCTTACTGATATTCCTGCTGAGCTGAATATCGATTCTGTTGGTATTCTCGATTTTATCATGGAAGTGGAAGATCATTTCGATGTTGAGATTCCAATGAATGTGGTTGCGGATATTCGTACCATCGGTGAATTATCTGCTTATGTGCAAGCGCAATTGGTGAAAGCTTAAGCGTGGTTGATTTGCTCGAAAAGCACCGCGGCATTGCGGAACGATTTCACCGCATGTTGGCCTTGGGCGGAAATGCATTGGGTGTTACCAATGATCAGATGATTTCGCCCACTCAGGCCATTGTGGGTGGCCGCCGAATTTTGTTGGCGGGCACAAATAACTATATGGGCATTACGTTTGATCGGCGCTGCATTGCCGCTGGTCAAAAAGCGCTTGCGGAATTTGGCACGGGCACTACGGGTTCACGCATTGCTAACGGCACATTTGCATTGCACAACGAGCTTGAGGGCGAACTGGCGAGGTTTCTAAACCTCAAACATTGTATCGCGTTCACCACCGGTTATCAGGCCAATCTTGGAATACTTTCTGGTTTGGCTGGCCCGCAAGATACGATTTATCTCGATGCGGATTCGCATTCTTCGATTTATGATGGCTGCACTCTTTCGGGAGCAAAGCTGGTGCGGTTTCGCCTCAATGATGCGGCTGATTTGGACAAGCGGCTTTCGCGTTCAGATAGCGCAACCGGCGGGCGGTTGGTGGTGTTGGAAGGCATTTACTCAATGATTGGGGACCGTGCGCCACTGGCCGATTTCGTGGCACTCAAAAGGAAGCATCATTTCCAATTGCTTGTAGATGACGCGCATTCATTTGGGGTGATTGGACCTGATGGGCGGGGACTTGGCAATGAGGCCGGGCTGGAAAACGATGTTGATTTTGTGATTGGCACGTTTTCAAAAAGTGTTGGGGCCATCGGTGGTTTTGGGGCGAGCAATCATCCGCTTTTTAACACGCTTCGTTATGCAATGCGGCCCTATATGTTCACGGCTTCAGCATCACCGGCTTCGGTTGCTACTTCACTTGAAGCTTTGCGCATATTGGCGGTGGAGCCCGAACGCCGGGTTCGGTTATTGGAAAATTCTGCTCGGTTATTTCATGGGCTCCGCGCACTTGGATTGGAAACGGGCAGTGAAGTGGTTAGTCCGGTCATTGCAGTTAAATGCGCCGATGAGCAAACAACAATTGCCAAATGGAATGCGCTGTTTGCGGCTGGCGTTTATGTGAATATGGCTATTCCACCTGGCACGCCAAACCGCTTGTGCCTGCTGCGCTGTTCGGTTTCGGCGGCTCATAGTTTTGATGAGATTGACCAGATTATTGCGGCGTTTAAATCCGTGGTCGTTGATTAGGCGCTTTCGGTTCTGGCTATAAAAGTTAAGCCTAGTGCGCCGAAAACCAACACCGGAGCCCAAGCTGCAAGCCATGGCTTTACGATGCCAAGTTCGCCCATGGTTGTTGATATGCCATCTGAAATGAAGAAGAGAAATCCGAGTCCAACGCCCAAAGCAAAAAGATAGCCAAGGCCACCGCCGCGCCTGAAACGCGCGGTCATTGGAATGCAAATCATGATCATAACCAGTGAGATGACCAAGGCTGTGAGGCGCTTGTGCCAGCTGGTCTGATATACATAAACCGGGCGCACGCCATAACCTTCGTTTGATATAAATGTACTCAATTCATTCAGCGTCATGTCGTCAGGGTCGCCGGTGCGATTGGCGCTGGCGGCTTGCATTGCACCACTGTAGATCAAACTATCCAGTCGATTAGGGGTTTCGTTGCCGGTATAATAAACGATTACTTTTTCGAGACGCCAGCGGTTATCTTCGAGTGTGGCGCTTTGCGCGTGGATTTGTTCTTTTAATCGGCCGTCTTGGCTGCGTTTGAATACAATCACACCGCTCAGCAGTTTGCCATCGGCGCTCACTTTTGTCACGCGCATGATATCTGGGCCTGATCTAATCCAAATTGGGTCTGTGCTATCAACATTGACTTTATTTTTTGCATAGTCACCGATGCCCCAAATTTTGAGAGTGGGTGTTACGGCCGGGATGAGCCTATCAAGCAGAATAAAATGAAACCCGCCAATCAGAAAGGCCAGCGGCAACAACATAATGATGATGCGAATTGGCGATATGCCAGATGCAAAGATTGCGGTCATTTCGTTGCGATAGGTGAGCTCAGTGATGGTCAGGAGCAATGCCAAGAGCATGCTCATGGGTAAAAATACGGCGAGCACTGCGGGACTTCTGAACAAAGCGTATTCGGCCAGTGACTGTGCGGGGCTGGGATTTATGGCCAGTATCTCGCTGACAAACCCCACTGATTCCAGCGTGATCACAAAAATGGAAATGCACGCAAGTATGACCAAGAAGCGGGTTAAAATCATGCTGCTAAGAAAGCGGGCGATGCGGCTCATCTCAAATTGCCTGTTTGAAAGGTGGCATTATGATGCCGCTTGAATTGTAAAGCTATCACTATCATCGAAACGTTGCTCGGCGGCGTTCCACTGCCTAATTTTCACGTCGGTTTTCCACGTGCCTTTAAAGCGCTCAATGCAATATTGGTTCCATGCCGCTGGTGGGTGGTGCATGCCTGCTGCCATTGAAGCAGAGGGCACGCCTATCACTGGAATCTTACCAGCAGCGCCTTCAATTTCGTGGAAGCTGCGCTCATGGTTGTGGCCATGGATAATCAATTCAGCACCGCGATTTTTTAATACGGCTTCTAATTCACTGGCATCAGATAATGATCTTATTGGTGAGGTGAGACCGGGGGCAGGCGGATGGTGGATCATGACCAATCGATAAAATCCACGGTCACGGAGTGATTGAAGATTGGCATCAAGTTTTTGTAATTGCGCGGAACCAACCATGCCTCCCGCGCCAAACCAAAATTGTGGGCAAGCCGCATTTATTCCAATCAATGCGATGTTGCGGCGCAGCCTTATGAAGGGGAGGCTTGGGTCCTTTGCAACCTCATTGGTCATGTAATCTGCAAATTTGCCAAGGCCTTTTGAAGGTAGCAGATTGACATAAGCATCATGATTTCCAGGCGTGAAAGAGACAAAATCGCTGGTGCCGAACTGCTTTAGCCAAGCTAAGCCTTGGTCAAATTCGCCGGCTGCAGAAATATTTACAAGATCACCCGTGAATGCAACGTGGTCTGGCTTTGCTGCAAAAATATCGGCGCGCAAAGCGTCGGCAATATTGGGCAGGTGATATTTCCGTCGGTTAAGTTTCCATGAGGCCGCGCCAATTATTTTCTTCCAAGCAAAATCTACAAACACGGATCCTTGGGGCAGTGGCCCAAGATGTGGATCGGAAAAATGGGCAATTGCGAAAGTCATGTGGTCTTAAAGCTGCTTTTGATAAACACGGTAAGTTTTGTAAACTTTAGCGCCGACTGACTCGATGAGTTTTTTCATGCGTTCATTGTCTTCCAAAATCCAAGAAAGTTCAATTTCCTTTACGCCACGAGGGGCATGAAATTCATGAATTTTTTTGATAAGACCGTAAGATAATGCAGAACCAATTGCGCTATCTTGAAACTCTTGCCTGACGCCCATCAGCGGAATGCGGAAAGAGCTGGCTTTCTTGGTGATGAGTTTGCCAAGCAAACGTGGCAGTCCACGTGGTAAGAGCCTGCCGTTCAAGCCTTGGAACCATTCATTGAGATTTGGCATCGCAACGATGAAGGCAGCGCTTTGGCCTTTGTAAGAAGCGATTTGCACAGAATTTTTATGCACCAATAATTTTAGATTGGTGGCGAGCATTTGCAACTCGGCTTCTGTAAAGGGCACGTAGTTCCAGTTATTTTTCCATGCGTCATTGAAAATTGACATGATGGTTTGAATTTCAGACGTGATTTGAGATTTGTTGAGGGGGCGAAACTCGAGATCAGCTGATTTAGCGGCCCATTTGTAACGGCGCTCTAAATCTGGCGGTAGGGCATCATCAAGTTTACGAAGATAGGCGAGGAGGTCTTTGGATTTCTTGAAGCCATTATTCTCAACATGTTTTTCATAAAATGGTCTTGAGTGGCCCATCATCATGTTGGGGGGGGTTCCAAAACCTTCAATCAGCAATCCACTTTCATCATTAATTGAAAAACTAAATGGCCCTTCAATTTTCTTCATGCCTTTCTGGCGCAACCAGTTTTCTGCTGCTGCAAAAAGGGCTGAAAATATCTCTGGATCATCATGCGCATCGAGAAAGCCAAACTGACCGCAGGCATCATTATATCGATCGATGTGGAGCTGGTCGATTTGTGCGGAAATGCGTCCGATGGGCTTTCCGTTTCGTTCTGCCAAGAAGAGTTGTGCCGCGGCGTGTTTGAAATAGGGGTTCTTGTTTTCATCCAAGTGTTCAAGGCGCTCGAAAAAGAGTGGCGCAATCCAGTTTCTATCATCTGCAAAAATTGAAAATGGCAGCTTCAGAAAATCTAGCTTATCAGCTTTGGTGAGAACTGGCCGAACGGTGATAGCGCTCATCGTGCATTTGCCTTGGGCTTTTTGAGCTCGGTAATTTTTCCGTTTTCCACTTTGTAGAGTTTGTCGGCAATTGCTGTCCATGCTGGTCGGTGGGTGATTGCAACAATGGTGTAGGTGCCGCGAAGTTCCAAAATATTTCGCACTATTTCTGCTTCAGTGGCGGGGTCGAGCGCGCTGGTTACCTCGTCAAGAATTATAAGTTTTGGATTTTTAACGAGGGCTCTGGCTAAAGAAATACGCTGTTTCTGGCCCCCGGATAATTTTCCGCCCATTTCGCCCACATCTGTGTTCAGACCATCTGGCAAGTTGGCAATGAAATCGCTGGCACCTGCACGCTTTAATGCTGCTGCTACATCCGCTTTAGAAATTTGTGGATCTGATAGTGAGATATTGGCCTCGATACTGTCGTGGAAAAGGACCAGCTCTTGAGGAACATAGCCGATGCTTTTTCGCCAGAGTGTGAGATCAATATCTTTCAAATTGTCACTGCCGATCATTATCTGACCAGTTTGTGGTTTGTGAAAACCGATCAAAAGGTCAATGACGGTCGTTTTACCTGCACCTGATGGGCCCTGCAGCACTGTAATTTGGTTGGTCGGAATTTTGAAATTTAAATTAGTCACTGTCGGTTGTTTGCCGTGAGCGAAAGCGACGTTTTCAAAAGAACATGACTGTTTCATGTTGGGAACCGTTTTGCCTTCGCCCAATTCAACTGCCGCCTCGGCCTGTTTGATATCGGCTAGAACTGCGTGATAGGAACTCTCTAATTGCACAGCTGTTTGATAATGCTTTTGCAAACGCGCAATGCTGAAGATGACTTGATAAAACAATAAGCCAAAGACCAAAAGTTCCGGCAAGCTGAGATTGGCAAATTTATGGGCGAGATACGCTGAGATGGCGATGACGACGGCGATCATCGCGTCATTGCCATAGGTCAATCCTGAGCTCGCAAGATTAGCGCGCAGTAAGTTCCGTTTGATATATTTAAGTTGTGATCCCAGCTGCTCGACCAGCGCATCATAGCGATGCATGGATTTCAGGGCTTTCATATTGTGCATGACGTCGATCATGTCTGATGTAAAAACTGCAACACGGTTGGTGACTTTGTTACCAGTCTTGCGCGCAACAGTAATCAAGTGCGATGAGGCAAAAGCAATAAGCCCGCCTGCTGCAAAACCTGCTAGAGCGACCTTCCAATTTATGAAAAATGCGGCAGCTGCATAAACCGCAATTTGCACTAACATGGCAGCAAGTGTTGCTGCGGTACGGTAAGCGCCGCCGGCACCAGCGGCATTTCCACTTATTGAGTTGGCAATGGCGCCGCTGCTTTGATCATTATAGAAACTCCAGCGGGCACGGAAGATGGCGCGGATCAGGCGTTGACGTAAATCAATTGTTACACGTGCTGCGGCAATGCCAGTATAGGTGTTAGCGAAAAAGAGGAGTGCAGAACGCAGTAACATGAAGAGTGTTAACATCAGCAAAAAAGCTTCTAGCGATGGTTTTTGTCCGAATATCGATAGAATATTTTTGAAATACGCATCCATGGGAGAAGCTGTGCCAGCAGATTCACCCAACATTGCCCCGGCAAGAGGCAGGATGCTGCCGATGCCAATAGCCTCGGCCAGTCCGCCAGTTAACAAGCAAAACAACACCAACCAAGGTTTGGTCTTTTCGGCATAAAAGAATATCTTCAGAATCTCGATCATATGTTAGGCATTATCCGATTTATTGGTTCACTGCTGAGCTGATTGCAATTATAGCGATTGCTGCAGCTGCACAAGCGAGGTTCGGATGGGGATTAAAAGTGGTCTGTTCAAGATCGCCAGTGGGATGGTGCAGCAGCCATTGGCGCGGATATCGCGGGGCATGACGTTAGGTGCTCGGGTGGCTGTGCTGGATGAAAAGGGGCTTGTCCTGTTGGTGCGGCATACCTATTCGGAAGGTTGGATTTTGCCCGGTGGGGGCGTGGAAAAGGGTGAGACCTTGGCTTCTGCTGCTCTGCGCGAAATTCGTGAGGAGGCGGGTGTAATTGGCGAAGCGCCAGCCCTGCATGGCATATTTTCCAATGATCGGGTTTTTAGGGGTGATCACGTTGCGTGTTATATCGTGCGAAAATTTTCGCGGATTTCTTGGGCCGCCAATTATGAAATCGCCGCGGCCGAGTTTTTTCCAGTGGGTGATTTGCCAAAAACCACAACTGGAGGAACGCGCCGCCGTCTGGCGGAAATTCTAGATGGTGCTGCAATTTCTGAAATGTGGTGAGATGCTATGACTTTTAAGCTTTCGCCTGTAGCTGAAGTTGCATCTGATCATCTCGCAGTGGAGCGTTTGCTTGATATGACCTTTGGCTTGGGGCGGCGCACCAAAACCTCGTATCGTTTGCGCGAAGGCAGTGCGCCCGTTGTGGGATTGTCTCTCGTCATTCGCGATCGTGAAGTGGGGTTGGCGGGTGCGATTTCCTATTGGCCGGTGGTTATTGGAGAGAATTTTGTTCAAGCGATTTTGTTAGGGCCTATTGCTGTGCATCCGGCGCGGCAAAATTTGGGAATTGGACGGGCGCTGATGATTGAAAGTCTGGCGGCGGCGCAAGGGTTGGGCCACCGTTTGGTGTTGCTGGTAGGCGATGCGCCTTATTACTCGCGGGTGGGATTTCAAAAGTTGCCAGAGGGATTGTTGAAGTTGCCGGGGCCATTTGATCCGGCGCGGTTCTTATTTTTAGAATTGGTAGACGGGGCTCTTCGAGGGGTTAGCGGGTTAGTGTTGCCGCCGCACCGCCAAGCAGAACTCTCAACGGCCCTCCCGCAGCCACATGGCTGAGGCGGCGATGAGCAGAAGTACCAAGCTGAGCAAGGTTGAGAAGAGCGGAATTTCTTTCACGGCTGTGACGCGGTAAATATTATTATCGCGCAAGTTTAACCAGGCTGAACCTGCCATGATTTGAGCAGGCGTTGACTTGGCAATGCGCGGCAAGCCATCTTCCAACCAGAGCAATGCTCCACCAGTTGCACTGGCTAGGGCTGCAAGTTTTTCAGAGGTGGCGCGAATCTCAGTCGCCTCTTTCGCATCAGCATTGCCAATTGCCGCTGCGGCTTGAAGCGTGCCATCCGTCAATGTGTAAAGCCCAGCTTCACCGGCTGCAATTTTGGCTGTGAAAAGACCGGGCGATGTTTGGCTTAGCGCTTTGGTTTCAGTTTTGCCGGATGGTGCCGTGATGGTTACAGGTTTGGCGCTATCGGCCATGCTGCGCCGTTCGATGATGATGTCTGCGCCCACTTGTTTGGCGGATAAAAATTCCTCTTCGAGATCGGGCTCTTTCATCAACCAGTGGGCTATGCGGCGGAGCAGTTCTGACTGCGGGCCACCGCCTTCATAGCCTCTGGCCCAGAGCCAGCCGTGATCTGATAAAAGCTGCGCCACGCGGCCTTGGCCTTCATGGCTGACGACGAGCAGAGGTTTTTGATCCGGGCCAGACATAAGTGTTTCGGCGGATGAGGCTACATTGCTGTCAATTAATCGGAACCAGCGGCCCCATGTTGGCTTACCCTGATTTGCTTGAGGCAGATTCTGGGTGACCGGGTGACGGTTGCCTTGCTCAGTAATAGTTGGCTTGAAAGGCGCTTCGGTGAAGGCGCCCGTGGGGGCCGCTGGTAAAACATCAGCTAATGGCGTGCTGTAGAGGCCATCTTCTTCGGCATAGTCTGGGCCTGATGCCACGAGGAGGGCACCGCCAGAGCGGACATATTCAGCGATGTTGGCAATATAGGTATCTGGCAAAATAGCTTGGCGGCGATAGCGGTCAAATATTACCAGATCAAATTGATTGAGCTTGTCGATGAACAGTTCGCGCGTGGGAAAGGCGATGAGTGAAAGCTCTTTGGTGGGTGTGCCGTCTTGTTTTTCTGGTGGACGCAGAATTGTGAAATGCACGAGATCAACCGAAGTGTCGGCTTTTAGAAGATTGCGCCAGGTGCGCTCGCCGGGGTGGGGCTGGCCTGAGACGAGCAAGACCCGCAGGCGGTCGCGTATGCCCTCGATTACCGCCACTGTGCGGTTGTTTTGCGTGGAGAGTTCGCCAGCTCGTAGTGCGGCGGATAATTCAACAACATTTTGGCCAGCGTGTTGGATGGGGATTTGAACATCATTTACTTCACCGGGCGTTGCGTTCACCACGCGCGGTTCTTCGCCTGCCACTTTGATTGTGACTTGAACATTGGCGAGGCTGCGATCAGATTCTTCAACATGGAATTGCAGGGATTGATCCTGCCCCACGATGCCGAA
The DNA here is from genome assembly GCA_031416755.1 of Hyphomicrobiales bacterium. Classification (GTDB taxonomy): domain Bacteria; phylum Pseudomonadota; class Alphaproteobacteria; order Rhizobiales; family Aestuariivirgaceae; genus Aestuariivirga. The sequence goes on along the minus strand of JANOUE010000006.1, from coordinate 9,126 downwards.
ACGAGGGCTCCGATCAATCACAATGCGGCGGTCACTTTCAGCCTTGCTGCCGGTGATCAGACTGTGCAGGGGAGCTGGAACTGAGCCGAGGTTCTGCGGGATATCATGCACCTGACCATCAGTGATCATGATGGCTCCGGCGTAGCGGTCTTTTGGAATATCAGCCACTGTGCGGGCGAGAGCCGCGAAAAGTTTGGTGCCGCCACCTTCAGTTGCCAAACCGGAATTTACGGTTACGACGCGCAATTCTGTGTTGGGCAATTGGCTGATGCGTTGCTTTATATCACTCATTGCTTTTTCGGTTTGGGCGGTGCGGCCCGCCAGTGCTTGGCTTTGGGTTTGATCTATGATGAGCACGGCAATATCGTTTAAAGGTTGGCGCTCTTCTTGGCGGATGGTCGGGTTGGAAAGGCTGGCAAATACCAGCGTTGCAGTGGCCAAGCGCAAAACAGCAGCGCGCCGAAACTTGATGAAAATATATGCGATCATGGCGAGCGCGACGCCTGCAAAGGCGATGAGCAAAGGCCACGGGATGAGGGGTGCAAATTCAATGTTCATGTCATTGCCCCAATCTTTCGAGCAATGCCGGTATATGCACTTGGTCGGTTTTGTAATTTCCGGTGAGAGCGTACATCACAATATTTACACCTACGCGAAATGCCATTTCGCGCTGCCGATCTGAGCCGGGGATCATGGCGTTCAAGGGTTCGCCTTGGTCATTCATGGCCCATGCCGCGGCATAATCATTTGAGCCAATAATGATGCCTGAAACGCCATCAGAATTGTTGGATGCTGCGTTTGCATCTTGGCTTTCCACCCACAGGGGTGAACCTTCATAGCGACCCGGAAAAGTCTTGAGCAAATAAAATGTGCGCGTGAGCACATGGCTATCAGGCACAGGTTCCAATGGTGGAATATCTAACTTGGCGAGAACGCGCTTCAAGGCATCGCCCGTGCTGCTGCTGGAAAAATCTCCACCATTGTCTCTCAAGTCAAAGAAAATAGTGCCACCGTTCTTCATAAAGCTATCAAGCTTGTTCGAAGCTGCGTCACTTGGTGCCTGTTCACTTTCGGTTACGGGCCAATAGAGCAGGGGGTAAAATTCCAGATTATCAGTTTCAACATTGATGCCCACTGGATTACCGAGTGCTGCGGATGTGCGTTCATCCATCACAAGGCCTAAACCTTTCAGGCCTTGCTCGCTGGTTTGATCAATTTCTGAATTGCCGGTTTTCACAAAGGCCAAATGGGTTTCAAGGGCAGCGGACATATCTGATTGATCGTCGGCCATGGCGGGGCGGAACTCGAGGTTGCTCACCAAGCAGATCGCAATGATCAACGTTGCAAAACCATTTCTCTGGCTTCTGCTAAGTGCGCCACCCAAGAAAAGCGCAGCCAAACAATCAACGAGGAAAAGGAGTGCCGCGAGCGTAAATAGTGGAGGTGCCAAATTCATTGTTTCGGGTGCAGTTGGTATGTGCAACGGCACAGACGTGATGGGGCTAAGATCTGCTTCTGTGAGTTTCAAATTGATGGCCCGAAGCTGTGCCCCCCGCAAGTAGAGGCCTGCGGGTGTTTGGGCTGAAGCTACAGCGACAGCAAACTTTGCTGCTGCAATGGATTGGAGGGTTGCAGTAGGCGGCGACAATTCTCCGGCACCAGTCAGGATGAGATGAGGCGCAAAATCAGACGTGGACGCATCGGTGGCGTTTGCTGCTGCGTTGCTTCCGGCAGCTGGTGCCAATTCAACAATGCGCTGAAGCATTTCCACAAAGGTGCCTGAGAGTGGCAGATTTGACCAATCAGGATTTGCCGTGATGTGGAAAAGTATTATCAGGCCTTTGCCTTGCTTTGTGGCGGTGACCAGCGGTGTGCCATCGGCCAAACTGCTCCAGGTTTTCTCGGAGAGGCTTACATCCGGTTCGGCCAAAACTTGGCGCGACACGGTGATGCGCTCATCTATTGCCACGCCTGAAAAGGGTGATTTATCGCTAAAGGCTTGCAAGGTTTGTGGGGTTTCCCAGCTCAGGGCATTGCCCAAATTGCGATCACCTTCGCGCAGTTTCACCGGAATGAGATCATCGGTTGATCCAGCCAAGCGCGGGCCAGCAAAGCGCAATAATACGCCGCCTTTTTCAATCCACGGCTTTATCATTGCGCTGGTGTCATTGCTTACTTTGCCGATGTCAGCGAGAACCAACATGGAAAGTCCGGCATCGAGTTCGGCCTTCAGATCGGTTGGTGTAGCTGGCTCATGGAGATCCGCAAAAGGGGCCAATGCGTTAGTGACGTAATGAAGTGGAGAGAGCAGCGGCTGGGCCGCTTCTTGTTTAGTGCCTGTTTGAATGGCGATGGTTTTGCGTCGCCAACTGTCATCCAACAGTTGCGTGGCACCGGCTTGGTTTTCATTGGCTATTGTGAGTTTTTGAATCTCATTGCGTAACTCCACAGGCAAAGTAATTTTTGCTGCGACTGCGGTTTTGCCGGCAAAATCCAGTGGCAATTCAGCCAATACCCGGCCATCACCGGCGCTCGCCTGAATGGTTGCTATCGTCGCGCTGTTTGCACTGCGAAGTGCTGTCACTTTGATATCGCTGCCATCAATAACGGGCCGCGCGAGTGCGAGTGGCAATTCGGCATTGCCGAGTGTAAGTGCTGAGAGCACATTGCCATAGAGTGTGGTGAGGCCTTGTGAGAAGGAACCAGCAGAACTCGCATCTAAGCCATCGCTCAGCCAGACAATGCTGCTGGCATCTATTTTTTGTTTTGAGAGGATGGACAGCAGGTTCAGGCGATCAGTGTTGAGAGCTTGCGGGTTGAGTGCTCGCACAAAATTTTGGGCATCGCCCGCAGATGTTGCTTTTAATGTGAGCGGGGGAATTGTTGGCGTTGTCGTGGCAACAGTTACAATGCGGTTTGCGGTGCGAGCCGCTTCCAGAATTGTGGCTAAAATCTCTTGGCGTTTTTGCCAAGACTTGGCCGCAGCCCAGCCATCATCAATGATGAGGAGCAGTGGGCCAGATTGGGGGGCTACAGCACTTCGATTGAGCAGAGGGTGGGCTACGGCGAAAATCAAAAGGGCCGCCATGGCAAGGCGCAGCAGCAACAGCCACCACGGCGTTTTGTCCGGAGTTTCCTCTTGTGATGTTAAACTTAACAAAATGCGCAAAGGTGGAAATTTTATACTCTGCGGGCGCGGTGGTGTGGCGCGCAGCAGCCACCAGATGACAGGAAGTGCAACCAAGCCCCAGAGTGCCAAAGGTGTTATGAAACTGAGATTTCCCATCATGTGTCATTCACTTTTGCATGAAGGGCGAGCAAACATTTAGTGAGGGGTTGATCGGTGCGGTGAACCGTGAAACTCCAGCCGAGGCGGGTTGCGAGTTGCTTGGTGAATTGGCGTTGGGCTTGGTAGGCTTCAATATAATGCTCGCGCAGATTCTCGGTTTTAGGAGCAAGATATTTTTGGGCTAGATCAAGCCCCAGAAATTCGACACGCCCACCATAGGGCAAATTTTCCTCGGCAGGGTCAGCGATTTGCACAATATGTCCACGAACGCCGCTTTGTGCCAATAAGGTCAGGGCCGATTTGATTTTCTCTGGATCATCAAGAAAATCTGAGATTAAAACCGCTGCCGATTGCCGCTGCATCTTGGTTGGTTTAGGCAGGGGCTTATTGTCTTGGGTTACGCAATGTTCAGCCATTTGACGAAGTGCAACACGGCCATGGGCAGCGCGGTGCAGGCTGCCAATTGCTCCAACTCGCTCATGGGCGCGAATGGCGAGACTGGCCAAAGCCAGTTGCAAAATTTGCGCAGCATCACGTTTTGTTTGACTTGCTAATTGCGATTTGAAATTCATGCGTGGCCCCGCATTGGACCAGAGCCACAACGTGTTGGCAGCTTGCCATTCATTGTCGCGGATATAGATGGCGTCTGATTTTGCACTTTTGTGCCAATCAATGCGCTGGGTTGAATCGCCGAAGCTATAATTGCGGTATTGCCAGAAGTTCTCGCCGGGACCGGCGCGCCTTCGTCCGTGCACACCAAGAATGATGGTGGCGGCAATGCGTTCGGCCTTCACGAGGAGAGGCGGAAGGTTTTGCGACAGATACTCGGCGCGCTGGCTTAACACTTTAGGCAAGGCTCTTGGCGAGGTGGGCTATGACTTCCCCAACTGTTGTGCCATCCGCACGGGCCGCAAAGTTAAGCGCCATGCGGTGTTTGAACACGGGATCGAGCAAGGCGATCACATCTTCAACTGATGGTGTAAGGCGACCTTGCAAAAGAGCGCGGGCACGGGCGCAGAGCATCAAAGCTTGGCTGGCGCGCGGGGATGGGCCCCAAGCGACTGAGTCGTTTATAAACTTATCGGCGTCTGGGCCGGGCCTTGCCGCGCGGACGACTTTGAGAATTGCGTCCGTTACCTGTTCGCCCACTGGCACAAGCCGTGTAAGGTGTTGGGCGGCTAGCAGATCTTCGGTTGAGAGCACCACTCTTGGCGCATCTTCGGAATTGCCGGTGGTAGCGAAAAGCATTTTGCGTTCAGCATCGAGTGGCGGATAAGAAATATCAATTTGCACCAAGAAGCGATCGAGTTGCGCTTCGGGCAAGGGATATGTGCCTTCTTGCTCAATAGGGTTTTGCGTGGCCAACACATGGAATGGTTCGGGCAAATCATGGCGTTCGCCTGCCACAGTCACATGATGCTCTTGCATTGCTTGAAGTAACGCAGATTGCGTGCGGGGGGATGCGCGGTTGATTTCATCGGCCATCAGCAATTGGCAGAACACCGGGCCTGGCACAAAGCGAAAAGCGCGCTTGCCTTTGCCATCTACGTCTAATATTTCCGAACCTAAAATATCAGCGGGCATGAGGTCTGGCGTGAACTGCACTCGCTTTTCATTGAGGCCAAGAACTGTGCCAAGCGATGTGGCTAATTTGGTTTTGGCAAGGCCAGGTGCGCCCACGATCAAGGCATGGCCACCCGCAAGAATGGCCACCATAGCCAATTCGATCACATCATTCTGGCCGAACACCACTTGGTTAAGGGCGTTGCGCGCCTCACCCAATTTTGCTGACATTACTTCAACATCATTTACTGTTTTCTTGGCCATGTATCCTGCTTTTCAATTTCAGAGCAATGTCACATTCGTGGCCAAGGATGGCTTAAAAGTGGCATTGTGCCCACGCGACTCATTTTAAGATATGTGTATAGAATGGAAAGATGATGACTGCGAGCGATGTAAGCAATCCACTGAAGGGTTTGAGTGACGTGGTTAAGGCGAAAGGCCTGCCGCCAGTTCATCTCTGGAATCCGCCATTTTGTGGTGATATTGATATGCGCATCGCTGCTGATGGGTTGTGGTATTATATGAATTCTCCCATTGGCCGCATGCCGCTGGTGAAACTGTTCTCTTCAATTCTGCGGTATGATGCTGATGGAAAGTATTATCTGATAACCCCGGTCGAGAAATGCGGCATTCGCGTTGACGATGCTCCGTTTGTGGCCATTCGCATGCAGGTTTTGGGTGTGGGGCGAGAACAGATCATTCAATTTGAAACGAATGTGGATGATGTGATTGTTCTGGGTGCGGAACATCCTTTGCGCGTTGTCGATGAAATTGGCACCGGCGGATTGAAACCTTATGTTTTGGTGCGCGCCAATCTGGAGGCTTTGGTTGTGCGGGCGCTATTTTATGATTTGGTGGCGCTGGGGGTGGCTGAAGGTGAATGGTTTGGTGTGTGGTCTTCGGGTGTGTTTTATCCGATGCAGCGGGCAGCTGAATTATGAGTTTTGATTTTGATGATTTTCAAACGCGGGCCAGGGCGCGATTGTTAGCAGAACCACCTGTCGGTTGGAATCGTTCCGACGACGATATGAATGATCGTGCGCGAATGATCCCAGACGGGGTTGTGACCAAGCCTGCGGCAGTTTTGGTGCCGATTGTTTTGCGATCTGAACCCATGGTGCTGCTTACGCAACGCCATGCGGATTTATCGAAACATGCGGGGCAAATTGCATTTCCTGGCGGTCGGGTTGATGCAGGCGAAACTTCGGTTCAGGCTGCAATGCGTGAAGCTTCAGAAGAGGTTGGATTGGATGCTAACTTTGTAACCCCGCTTGGATACCTTGATGGCTATCTCACCATCACGCAATATTTGGTGACACCTGTTGTAGCTTTGGTGGATGCGGCTTGCGCCCTCAATGCCCAGCCGCAAGAGGTGGATGATATTTTTGAAGTGCCACTTTCATTTTTAATGAACCCGGCTAATCGCCAAACTCAGTCGCGCGAATGGAAAGGCATGACGCGGCACTTCTATGTTTATCCGCATGGTGAGAGATATATTTGGGGTGCCACGGCTGGCATGATAAAGAATTTGCATGACCGACTTTATAATCACTGATGCTTGGCTGAAAGAGCCGCACCTGCAAGAGGTGATGCGTGTGATCACACTTGCTGGTGGCGAAATTCGCGTGGCTGGTGGGGCGGTTCGCAACGCGCTTTTGGGTGAGCCGATCAGTGATGTTGATTTGGCAACCACGATGTTACCGCAAGATGTGATGCGGGTTTGCAAATCTGCTGGCTTTGGTGTGCACCCCACTGGTTTTGAACATGGAACAATTACCGTTGTGAACAAAGGTAAGCCCTTTGAAGTTACGACTCTGCGCTTGGATGTGGAGACGGATGGCCGGAGGGCGCGGGTTAGTTTCACACCTGATTGGGAAGCTGATGCGTTGCGACGAGACTTTACAATCAATGCAATGTACTGCGATGCGACAGGTAAAATATACGATTTTACAACAGGTTATCTCGATATCCAGAGAAAACGCGTGAGGTTTGTGGGGGACTCTGAAGCCCGTATTAGAGAAGATTATTTGCGCATCTTACGCTTCTTCCGTTTTTACGCTCGGTATGGAAAGGGTGCTCCTGATAAAGTGAGTTTTGCTGCCTGTGTGAAGTTGAAGTCCGGCCTGAAAAAGATTTCAGCGGAACGTATTCGGCAAGAGGTGTTGAAGTTGATTGTGGCACCGCGCGCGGTTGAAACTCTAAAAATTATGGCTGCATCAGGAATTCTCAAAACTATTCTTCCGTATACGGAGGAATGGCGCGTTGTGGGTCGTCTGCCATTTGATGCTGGACTGCGGCTTTTTGTTTTGGCGAAGAAGCCATTGGAATTGAAAGCGCTGTTGCGGCTTTCCAATGATGAAGCTTTGCGTCTAGCGGCACTGGGCGCTGCGCCAGATTTATCACCAAAATTTCGTGATGCCGAGCAGCGGGTTCTGCTTTACCAATTGGGCCCATCAACCTGGGGTGATGCAGTGCATGTGGCTTGGGCTAAATCTCGTGCGAAATTGGATGATGCAAAGTGGCAAGCACTTTTAGATTTGCCGCTGCGGTGGCCAGCGCCGAAGTTTCCCTTAACTGGAAAAGACTTAATTGCTGCAGGTGTTTTGTCTGGCCCTCAAATGGGTGAACAGTTACGAGCGCTTGAAGATTGGTGGGTGGCTTCAGATTTTGCGCCATCGCGCGAGGAACTTTTGCAAAGGATCGAAAATGGAAATTGAAACTGACATCATCGTGATGAAAACCACGGGCAAGGGTGCGCCAAAAAAAGACGCGGGCAAGCCTGACAAATCGAAACTGCTGAAGGGTGCTTACAAGACCAACACATGGAATCATTTTAGTGGCGAAGATGGCCGCTTGCATTGTGGTATTTGGGAATCCACCCCTGGCACAGTGATGGTGGAATATTTGGAATGGGAATTCTGCCACTTCATTCAAGGTGAAGCGGTTTTGACGCGGGCCGAAGACGGCAAGACATGGCGGTTCAAACGCGGCGATGCGTTTATCATTCCACCTGGCTTTAAAGGCACGTGGCAAACGGTGCGTAAGGTGAAGAAGCACTATGTTATTATGATGCCGCAGGAATAATATGAAATCAGTTCTCATCACTGGGGCTGCAAAGCGCATTGGCCGCCAGATGGCCTTGGACTTGGCCAATGACGGCTGGGATGTGGCAGTTCATTGCAATCACTCCAAAGTGGAGGCTGAGGAGGTTGCAGCTCTTATCCGTGCTAGAGGCCGCAAGGCTTGCGTGGTGCAGGGCGATTTGGCGGATGCGGATATTGCGTCGCGTCTCATTGTGCAATCTGTGGCTGGCATCGGTCCGCTCACGGCGCTGATCAATAATGCTTCGATTTTTGAAGTTGATGGCGTTGGAGACATTACTTTGAACAGTTGGGAGCGGCACCAGAAGATCAATTTGCGCGCGCCCATTATGCTTGCGCAAGAATTTGCGCGGCAATTGCCAGGTGACGCTAAAGGTTGCATCATCAATATTATTGATCAGCGCGTGTGGAAGTTGAACCCGCGGTTCTTTTCTTATACCATGTCAAAATCCGGCCTGTGGACGGCCACGCGCACTTTGGCTCAAGCGCTCGCTCCGCATATTCGCGTGAATGCGATAGGGCCGGGGCCAGCGCTGCCCTCCGTTCGCATGGATGCCGCAGAATTTGCCAAACAGAAAAGCTTGACGTTGCTGGGTATCGGCACGTCGCCCAGTGAAATTTCGCAAGCCGCGAAATTTATTATGTCACAGCCAGCCCTCACCGGGCAGATGATAGCTTTAGATGGTGGGCAGCATCTGGTGTGGCAAACGGCCGATGTTGTTGAGGTGAATGAATGAGTAAAATAACCCACCATGTTGCCAGTGCCGGGGCCCGCGTGCGCCATGTGTTTGTGCGCGATTTAGACTTGATGGCTTTGATTGGTATTTATGACCACGAGAAAGTGAAGCCGCAGCGCATTGTGGTGAATGTGGACCTTTCAGTGCAAGAAACGGAAGGCCCGATGAGCGATGAAATTGACCACGTGGTGTCGTATGAAATCGTGGTCAAAAAAATCGAAGCCATTGTGGCAGCAGGCCATGTGAATTTAGTAGAGACTTTGGCGGAGAAGTTTGCTGAGGCCTGTCTCCGCGATAAACGCGTGCTGGCCGCACGGGTGCGGATTGAGAAACCGGATATCATTGCGAATGCCAGAAGTGTGGGTGTGGAGATTGAGCGGGGAAGGTGAGAGGTTTGGTCATTCGGGAAAAATTTGATCATACGGAAAATCTATGC
>JANOUE010000005.1:0-3757 GCA_031416755.1 Hyphomicrobiales bacterium | reverse complement strand
AGTTTGAGACACGGCAAAAACTGAACCTGCAAAGTGTCTAACAAACTAGGGGCTATTCATTAAAGGATGAGGTGACCGGTAAGACTGAGGCCTATTATAAATCAGTTGCAGGCCTTGTGATCAACAAGGGTGAGACAGTTGCTGTCAACTTTGATGATACTGATCAGCCGGGCCACTACCGTGACAATCCAAATTCGGCCTATCACAAATCTGAAAATGGCAAAATGTTTACAGTGCAACTTGCCGCTGCTGGCTACGCACCGGAGCAAATTGAATTCAAGAAGGACAAGGGCGGAGCCGAGAAGGCTGACTAAGCCGCAGCTTGCTGCGTGGCATTACCGCTATTCAATGTGAAAAAGCCCAATGCCACTGCCTAAAACTATTTCGGTCTAGGGTCGATGGAAGTGATGCCTTTCAGTTATTCCGCAAGAAATGCAGTTTGCTCAAAAATCGCTGAGCAAATAGGGAGGCGGTCAACACAGGCAGCATCATAAAAACTGTTGCGGCAGCCATATGGGCCCATTCCTCAGCCTCGCCCCCGACCTGTGCCTCCTTCATCGATAGCTGGCCGATTGCCCAAGGAGGAAGCGTTATGGCATTATTTGTCGTCAAAAATGCTGCGAACAGATATTCGTTCCAGCAAAGTATGAAAACAATGAGCCCTACAGCAGCAAAACCAGTTGCAAACACGGGCACAACAAACTCAAAGAAAATACGCATATGGCTTGCACCTTCGAGCAATGCCGATTCCTCCATCTCCGTTGCCCTGCCGCCAAGAACAGGTCGCAGAAGCCAAACGGCCACCGGGACGTTAATCGCTGCGTAGGCGAATGTGAGAAAGTAGACTGTGTCAAGCGTGCCCGATATTTGCGCCATGAAGTAAAGCGGTAGAACCAGTACGACTGGCGGCAGAATGCGGGTAACCATAACCCAGAACAGAAGGTGTTCACTGCCAAATACAAAGCGACGGGAATTCAGTGGAAACCGCGTTACCCCATAGACAGCAAATGCGGCCAAGGTAACCGAGATCAGAGTTGCGGAAAGTGCGGTAACAAGTGAATTGAAAAAAGCCCACAGCAGATTTTCATGTGCGTCAGCTAAAATGAAACTCCATGCCTCAAGTGTGGGTTCAAAATCGATGTATGGGACATAGAACGGACCATCAAATTGATCATTTGGTGACTTGAAGGATGCAATAGTGAGCCAATAAATCGGAAACAGACAAACAACGGACCACGAGACCAGAATAGCATGTCGCAAAAAGTAACCGATATTTCGCATGAATCTTCCTGATTGCGGATGTTCTCTCGAGGAGTTGTTGAATAAAGATACATCAGCATGTTGCGCTTTACTCGAACAAAGTTCAAGGAAAGACCGCGAAATTTAGATGTTTTTTCTAATTTTCATAAATTCTAAATGCAATCGTTTTGAGTATTTGGAACTGATGGATAGTGTGGACAGTCGGATGATCGATTTCAGGCGCATTCCCCGAGGCATATGGGCCATTGGCTTTGTCAGCATGTTCATGGATATCTCATCGGAGATGATCCATGCTCTGCTGCCAGTCTATATGGTGACTGTGTTGGGGGCATCGACCTTTGCCGTCGGCCTAATCGAAGGCATAGCCGAAGCCACCGCCAGCATCACTAAGGTCTTTTCAGGGGCGCTGTCTGACTGGTTCGGAAAGCGCAAACTCCTTGCCGTTATTGGTTATGGTCTTGCAGCATTCACAAAACCGATTTTTCCATTGGCTCCGTCACTCGATTGATTGATTGCTGCCCGCTTTGTTGACCGTATTGGCAAAGGCATTCGGGGTGCGCCACGGGATGCGCTTGTCGCTGATATTTCTCCTCCGGAACTGCGCGGAGCGAGCTTTGGACTTCGGCAATCCCTCGACACAATCGGCGCTTTCGTCGGCCCACTGGTGGCCGTCGGTCTCATGCTTCTCAGCAGCAATAACTTTCAAATGGTTTTCTGGATTGCGGTCATTCCGGGTTTTGCAGCGTTCGCCCTGATGATTTTTGCTGTGAAGGAACCGGACCAACACAAAGGCGAGCAGAAACCCAAACCAACATTCGCAGAGATCAAGAAGCTACCACGATCATACTGGATTCTGGTGGCGTTGGCAGCCGTTCTAACGCTAGCACGCTTTTCTGAAGCCTTTCTGATTTTGCGGGCTCAAAATATCGGACTGTCGGTGGCGTTCATACCCTTCATCATTGTCTTGATGAATGTCGTTTACGCATTCTCGGCCTATCCCGCAGGCGTGTTGTCAGATAAGATCGGGAGATACTGGGCAGATTCAAACGGTCGTCGCAACACCATCGTCTTACTGTCCTGCAAGGAATCTGTCGAGGACTTCTGCAGGGGTTTTCCAACCGAGCGTTTTTCGGGGTCTTGTATTTATCACATGTGCAACGGCATCCAGTTCTTTTACCGTATGACGGCTAAGATCGGTGCCCTTTGGAAAGTACTGCCGTAGCAGACCATTGGTGTTTTCGTTTGAGCCGCGCTGCCATGGGCTTTGCGGATCACAAAAGTAAATATCGAGGCCGGTGTCAATACGCAGTTTGACGTGCTGTGCCATTTCGGCTCCTTGATCCCAAGTCAGTGACTGTCGCAATTCCTCGGGAAGCTTACCCATGGATTGGAGGATGGCTATACGAACGGCCTCAGCGCCGTGACCCGCTAAGGCAGGGCCATTTTTGATTCGTGGACTTTGCTGGTAGCCGTCCATACGTGGCAGATGAAGCAGCATGGTGAAGCGTGAACTTCGTTCCACAAGCGTGCCGATCGCTGAGCTACCGAGGCCAAGAATGAGGTCACCTTCCCAATGGCCAGGAACGGCTCGGTCGGCAATTTCGGCCGGACGGTCGCTGATCATGATCGCGTCTCCAATGAAAGATTTGTTGCGACCGCGAGATCGCTCCCGTGGGACACGCAACGCTCTGCCCGAACGCAAGCATGCAGTAAGTTCCCGGCGCAATGCCCCGCGCCCTTGAATGTAAAGAGACTGGTAGATCGCTTCAGGGCTGATCCGCATGGTTTGGTCCTCAGGATAATCGATCAGAAGCCGACGTGAGATCTGCTCGGGACTCCAAGCTGTCGACCAGCGCCGACTTTGTCGGTGGACGGCTCTTCGCTTTTTCCACGCCACTGTCGGACCCTCAAAGGTATCGCCAAGCGCATCCACGACCTTTCCAGCCAAACGCTCCTCCACATATTTACCTAGAGCCGGATTTACAACCAGCTTGCTAGGTCGGGGCCGCCGCGCTGCACGATCGGCATGCCACTGGGCTGCACTGGCTCGATAGTCCAAACTACCGCTGCGGGTGGCAACATTGCGACGAACCTCCCGTGAGACTGTGCTCGGCGAACGACCGAGCTTACAGGCAATAGCCCTAATGCCGGTTCCTCTGGCAAGTTCAAGCGCAATATCCTCGCGCTCTGAAAAGGAAAGATAGCGCCCCGAAGGTGGTTTTGCACAAAACTTTAGATGGGTTGGTGGCATTCCTCCTGCACTCCGAAACCAGCGTGGACCAAGGGGAGCCGATGCGCCAGCATCAACTGCTGCCTCCTCGCTCGACCGCCCCAAAGCAATAGACTGCCAGAATTGCAAGAGGTTCTCACGCTGCCAAGCAGGCGGGCGTCCTGGTGAACGTAGTTTTTTACGAGTGCATCGAATTGTGTCGGGTTTCTGAACCGTCATCGCCATCTCCATTCTTTGGGTGTTGCGACGACCGTTTGAATCTGCCCA
>JANOUE010000004.1:0-6948 GCA_031416755.1 Hyphomicrobiales bacterium | reverse complement strand
GCCTTCGGTCTTCAAACCAACGTCAATAATGACGAAGTCGTTTTCAATCGCCAGAACCTTGCCCTTAACCACAGCATTTTCTGTGACCGGACGGTCGGCATAGCTCTCTGCGAGGAGGCTCTCGAAATCTTCTAATGTAGGTGTCATCGAAACGGCAGATTTTGCCATAGGTATTTCCTTTATCTCATTTCAGGCGGGGCCTTGGCCACACAATCCCAAAACGTCTGCCTCACTTTAAAACAAAAATGGGCAGCGGGTTAGAGCATTCCAAACCATGTGAAAGCAGTGAGGCCCGCTATTTATTCACATCGCCTAAAACAATTAAGGGTGCAAAAGCACCCCGTTAAAGTCTCAAAATCCTCAAGACGAGCCGTGCCATAGCGCAAATGGGAGCTGGGAGCAACGAAAATTAGCTATCGAAGTCAAATGACTTTTGAGGTCCAAAATACGATTCTAAATGCCTGTTAAATTCAGATTTATTTTTTGAAATTCTTAATAGCGTCATTACTGTAATCACTTGGGTCCTAAAATGATCTAAGCCTTGTTTGTCATTTAAAAACTGATGGTGTTTATGTTTGCGTTGATATTTCTTATTAGAAGGGTTCAGCTGATCGAGGGCGGGTAAAACGGGCTTGGGTAATCGCTCATAAATTAGTTGACGGATCAACTTCCCAGCATAGCGTGGACCTTGATTGTTTGTTTGCCGTTTCCACCCGTAAACGCGATAGATTTCATTTGTAAATTCTTGCGGGATAGTTTGCATCCAAGGTCTATGCTCAGGTAACAAGTAGGTGGCGAGTATCTGCTGCAGCTCATTTGCATCACGCTGAGTTTGAAACCCCGTTGCTTCATCAATTAAAGCGATAAGTCCAATTCGCGTTAAGCTGGAAGTTATAACTCTGCATTGATGAGCAATCGCAGCTTGCTGAGTTTGCAGCACACCTTCATTGTCTGCTTGAATAACGGCTTCTGCAACATCTATTAGTGTGTCTGAATCAAAGCCATATGCCATTGCTCGACCAGTTCTGAATTGAATTGGTTTGCTGATACGATCAACAAGACTTTGTGAAACAAAGGGTTTGATACGACCTCTAGAAACAAAAAGCTCCAATCGGTTCATACCTTTTACCATTGCTCCACCCCGTGCCATCGCAAGGGTATCAAGCATTCCTGTCATGGTAATAACCCGTCGCCCATCATCTAAAACAAAACAAGGTACTTCAATGTCTGCAATTCTGATCGGCTTGTCAGCTTCACCAGATACTGCTTTCGGCACAGGTTCCTGCCTCCACCGCGATTGTGCAGCTTCACGAGCTATACGTTGCCGCACTGCTGCCGACAGATTTTCTGATCGTGCTTTTCCGCCCCTACTTTGTGGTGTCTCAGACATAAACTGGATCTCCGATGCTTGCTGATTTCTATAAATATATGCTTGCTAAAAAATAGCAAGCATAAAAAAAGCGAATCAAAAATATGCTTGCGATATTTTAGCAGACTTGAAATCAATTTAGGTAATATACTATTATATAACAGTATATTAAATAGAAGTTGGATATAATGAGTGGGTAGAATGGAGATGGACAAATTTGTTAGAACGATTCAAATTGTCACAGGCATTTCCACTGTTGGACATGCGCCATTAGATATTGCATACTAAACTAACATAGCGACACGGTGAAATTCTGCCAGCCGTGACACCGCTCAAGCGGGAGTGATTTGTGGGGTTAATACGGCAGGCCCCATCTATGTATAAATAATGGCATTTGACTTTGGTCAGGTGCCATTTTTATTTGTGCTTTTGCAGTAACCTACCCCGACGTAAGATAGATTTAGTTTGGCGAGCTTTGGTCCGGTAAAATGAAGAAACCCAAACCTCAGTTCCGTTCTGAGATATTTTGAGAGCAGTGGTGAAGCGAATATCGCTGATAGCGTTGAGATAAAGCACAATGATCATATGAGGCCTTTCAATTTCTTGAACCAACAATCCACGATCAATTGCAAAGGGTAAATTGAGAAGATCAAAATGATCAATATCGGGATGTGAGTCCTGAATATGCAACAATGAAGAGCGCGACAAATATACGTTATGATTTTTCAGATTTAATACTTGGGCAACATGCGACGGAAGTTCACCCACACGAATCGGATCGCGATGATTGTTAGCGAGGTCTTCCAAATCTTCGAGTGTGAGTGCCATACTTTAATTACTGCTTCATGCCTCCCGTTGGTACGGTAGTAAAAAATCCAATGCCACGGGCAAATGGCCTCCAGCAGCTTCAATTTCCCTCTTCAATCACCTTAATCACTTCATGCAAACATTCTTCCGCTGTCAACTCGCTGGTATCAATCAGAATTGCATCTTCAGCAGGTTGGCTTTGTTTGGCATCGCGTTCATCGCGGGATTTAATGTCGTCGGTAATGTTTTCGAGCGTGATGCCTGTTGCCTCCAGTTCTTTAAAGCGCCGTGCCGCCCGCGCTTGCACTGAAGCTGTTACATAGAATTTAAAATCTGCCTTGGGGCAAATTACCGTGCCAATGTCGCGGCCATCTAAAACGGCACCGGGTTTTTTCCGCGCAAAGCTACGTTGAAATTCGAGCAGAGCTTGGCGCACTTCTGGAAGGCCCGCAACTTTGGAGGCAGCTTGTGCCACTTTTTCGTCACGCAGATCAGAATCTTTAAACTCTGCCGGATCTAAATTCCGCGCTACCACCACTGGGTCGGCGGCCCCGCGCAAAACGCTCAACCCAACCATACGGTAAAGCGAGCCCGTATCTAAAAAATGATAACCAAAATGCTTTGCCACACCGCGCGCCAATGTGCCTTTACCTGCAGCTGACGGCCCATCAACAGCGATAATCATACAGGCGAAATCCGTGCACCCATGCCATTCAAAAGCGCGGTAAAGCCCGGAAAGCTCGTGGCAATAAAGGCGCTATCATCAATACTCACATGAATGCGTGAAGCCAGCCCCATCACTAAAAACGACATGGCAATGCGGTGGTCCATGTGGGTGACAACCTTGCCGCCACCCGGCGCACCTCCGCCTGCAACTTCGAGCCAATCACGCCCCGATGTGGTCATGACACCATTGGCTTGCAGGCCTGCTTCCACCGCAGCAAGACGATCGCTTTCTTTCACCCGAAGCTCTTCCAAACCCTCCATGCGTGTGGTGCCTTCTGCGAAAGAAGCAGCGACTGAGAGAATGGGATATTCATCAATCATCGATGGCGCACGTTCGGGCGGCACACGAATGCCGTGCAGCCGCGAATGCTGCACATGCAAATCGCCCACTTCTTCACCGCCAGCATTGCGACGATTTTCGATCCTAATATTCCCACCCATTTCCATAAGCGTGTCAATCAACCCGGTGCGCGTGGGGTTCAACATAATGTTTTCAATGATAATGTCTGAGCCTTCCGTGATCAGCGCTGCCACCATCGGAAAGGCCGCCGATGATGGATCCCCCGGCACCGCGAGTATTTGCGCCTGAAGTTCATGTTTGCCTTCAATTGAAATATGCCGAGTGCCATCTTTCACTTCGACGTTAAGTTTTGCGCCAAAACCTTTGAGCATTTTTTCAGTGTGGTCGCGCGTGGCCACGGGTTCAATTACCGTGGTCACACCTTTAGTGTTGATTCCAGCTAACAGCACCGCTGACTTCACCTGCGCAGAAGCCATCGGCAAAGTGTAAGTGATAGGCTTGGCATTTTCATTGCCATGGATGATGAGCGGTAATTTATTGCCTTCACTGGCTTCAAATCTAGTGCCGAATTCTGCCAGTGGGCTGGTGACCCGCCCCATAGGCCGCCCCGATAAACTGGCATCGCCAACACACCGTGCGGTGAGCTTGGTCGCAGCCATCAGCCCCATGGCCAAGCGAACGCCAGTGCCCGAATTGCCAAAATCCAAATCACCAGTTGGTGACTTAAGCCCGCCAATACCTACCCCATCCACCAACCATTCACCTGATGGAAGCTTTGTGGTCTTAGCCCCAAGGTCCGCCATGGCCTTGGCCGTGTTCACCACATCTTCAGCCTCTAAAAGCCCTGAAATCCGCGTCTGCCCGGTGGCAATCGCTCCAAACATCAGCGAGCGGTGCGACATGGATTTATCGCCTGGCACTTTAATGCGGCCCTTAAGACCTGATGCTTTGCGCGAAATGAGCGGCGTGGGATGTGCTGAAATATGGGTCATGCCCGCCAGATACACGGGTTCCAAAAGCCTGTCACCAAAAACTGCTATTCGCTTTTGCCCAAGAGCAGCAGCTTTTTGCGGTCCAAATAGGTCGTCAACTCATCAAACACAGCGCGGATGCGAGCCGAGTCGCGCAAGGATTCGTGATAGACCAGAAAGGCTGGCTGAAAATAAAACGGCTCCAGAAACACTCTCACGAGGCTGAAATGCTCTGCCCCCTCATAGGCGGGAAGGGTGACGATGCCTGCGCCGGCAAGAACGGCCCGCAACGCAACGCTACTGGTATTTACCCGCGAGAACTTGTCGTCATCGGATTTGTACTGCTCCATCCACGCCAAGCCGGTGAGGTGATGGCGGGTTTCAGTATAGAGGATCAGCCGGTGATCGCGCAGGTCTTCTGGGGTTTTCGGCAGTCCATATAATACGGCATATTCTTTTGAAGCAAAGACACACCAGCCCAATGGGTTGATTTGCGTATCCTGCCGCCTGAAGCATTCACAGCGCTTGAGCAGCAAACCCATCGCCGCTTTGTTAATGTGGAAACTGCGCAATTTGCCGAATGTGCAGTTTATGCATTTCAACGATATGAAACGCGATCTTCCCAAATCAATCCGCGAAATTGCTGATTTCCTTGGCATTCAGCCTGCTGCAAAAACATTCCAGAAAATTGTCGAGCAGTGCACCTTTGACTATATGAAAGTCCATGCCGAAACCGTAACGCCGCTGGGCGGCATGTTGTGGCAAGGCGGTGCCCAAACCTTTATCCACAAAGGCACCAATGGCCGCTGGAAGGATGCGCTGACGTCAGCCGAATCCCGTGCCTATGAGGCTCGCGCTGTCAAAAAGTTGGGTGAAGACTGTGCGGTTTGGCAGGCAGGTGCTGCTGCAGAGCAAGACCGGAAAGTTGCATAGAGTTTACAACAGGAACCCAAATGTGAGCCCTTTGGTTTAGGCTGCCAAAGGGCCTGGTCGATTGGGCCGGCGGCTCTGCCCCAAACTCCCCTTTTGACATTCCGGCAAAGCCGTGGCATGAGCCGCGCTAATCACATTTTCCCCCGAAAGGATAACCCCTTGGTTAAAGCTGAGCTTGGCACAAAACGCACCTGCCCAAATTGCGCAACGCGTTTCTATGACCTGTTAAAAGACCCTATTACTTGCCCTAAATGCGCAACCAGCTTTGTGGCCATGTCTATTCTGCCATCGAAGGCTGATTACCCAGGCACTGTGCCACCGCCAGCGCCCAAGCCCCATGATGCCGATGCGAGCGATGATGCAGAATCAGGCGAAGTGGAATTGATCAGCTTGGATGAAGCCGAAGCCGAAGAAAAAGCCGACGACGAAACCGCCGGCATCGAAGATGTGGATCTGGGCGAAGACGCAAGCGACACAGCCGATGATGATGAAGACGATACTTTCCTCGTTGAAGAAGAAGATGATGGCAACATGGATGATCTCGTCGAAGGCGGCGGCAAGGAAGAAGACGAAGAGCGCTAAGATTTATCTTGAAACTCGGGCGGCACCGAACTAGGTTCCGCTCGAATTTAAACAGCCTGCATATAGCAGCGATGGGGTCATAGCTCAGTTGGTAGAGCGCTTGCATGGCATGCAAGAGGTCGGCGGTTCGATTCCGCCTGGCTCCACCATACACTTTCATACAAACTCATGGTCTTCTGCTTGAGCGCAAATAGTTCCGACATTTCCGCTGCTTGCGTGAATGGCTGCGCCCTATTGCGGTCTCCGCGGAGACGCTTTGGACCGTACATCAGCGCAATTCTCGCCCCAGTCTCAGGGCCTCAAAAAGATTTTCCTAAAGTTCAAACAGCATGTTCGCTGAGACTGGTTTGACAGCGCAAGGAGACCGGTTCGACAGTTACGATTGTCGTCAGATGTGCTGCCCTCACATTAGCAGCGGCCGAAACTGAACCCTGAAACCAAAGGCGAGCCTAATACATTCGGAAAACACCGATATCGCGTAATGATGCAAGATGATCGGTTTCTTCGCTTGCGCCCGTGCAAGAACATCAGCCTGCCATCGAGGCGATAACTTGCGTGAGTTTCCCAACCGTAATCACCTCTCGGCGCTATAGCATAACATCCCGACCTTCGGTGATTGACTTTGCCAATGCATCAAGAACTTTGGCGTTGTTGATCGAGTCCTGTGGTGACAGCGGAACAGGTTCGCCTTTCAACAGGGCATCGGCGAAGGCCTCGACGACGAGCTGATAGTGGTCGTTGGCTGGCATGGTCTCCTCGTGGCGCTCGCCGTTATGGTCAACCGTGATGATCAGGGCCTCGGCCACGAATTTACCCAAGCCCAGCACTAACGCGCGCGGCACTTCGATCATGCCTTTGCGACCAATGACTGAATAATGCCCAAGACCGGACGTTTCGAAAGAGCAGCTGACTGTGGCCATGCGCCCGCCAGGAAATTCAAGAATACCGCCACATGCGACATCGACTCCGAAGCGTTTGTCAATTTTGTGCCAACCGCGAATGCTAAGGGGTTCGGCCTGCATGATCATGCGCGAAGCACTCACCATATAGCATCCCATGTCGAGAAGCACACCGCCACCCAGAGCCGGATCAAACCGAACGTTGTTGGGATCAGGCGGGCTCATCATATCGTTCGACAGATGCACACGCACCTCAAGCACATCGCCAATGGCTCCACTGTCTATGATCTCGCGCACCCGGCGATGCTGCGGGTGGAAGCGATACATGAAGCTTTCCATCAACGGCAAACCCGCACGCGC
>JANOUE010000003.1:0-2511 GCA_031416755.1 Hyphomicrobiales bacterium | reverse complement strand
ACTAGTTTTATGAAACTCGCAGGCATACCAACGCTTAGTGTCAAAGCCACTGCAGCAGTTGGCCTCGGCATTCAAGCAATGGAAGTTGCCCTCGTTTTGGACAACACCGGTTCTATGGCCGGGAGCAAACTTGCGTCACTGAAAATTGCAGCTAAGCAACTTATCACGATTTTAGAGTCTAGTAAGAGTGATTATGCTGACTTGAAGTTTGCACTCGTACCGTTTTCCAAATATGTAAATGTAGGAGTTGCCAACGCTAACGCGCCTTGGATTATAGGGCCCACTCAACCTGCCACTTGGAATGGCTGCATTGGTTCACAATCATCTCCAAATGACAAAAAAGTTGGGGCTGCGAACGAAAAATTTCGGGCAATTGAAGGGGATGTTTGCCCAACAGAGATTACTCCGTTGACTGCCGATACTGCCAGCGTCAAGGCAAAGATTGATGCGATGGTGGCAACCGGAAACACTTATATTGCCGCAGGTGTGATGTGGGGTTGGAATGTTCTTGATGCAGCAGAGCCGTTTACCGAGGGTAAAACTGTTGCACAAATGAATGCTGTTAACGGTCGCAAAGTTATGGTGATTATGACAGATGGTACAAACACCGCTTCACCACTCTATCCTAGCCATAATGGCAATGATTCCAAAATGGCTGATTCTATTTTTGCCACAGTTTGCGCAAACGTGAAGGACCAGCAGATTCAAGTTTTCACCGTTTTATTTGAAGAGCCATCTCCAGTAATTAAGGAATTAATGCGCAACTGTGCGTCAAATCCAGAAAGCTTCACTGATGCCACCTCGGGGGCGGCGCTGATTGAAGCCTTTAGCGGAATCGCTAAAGAACTTTCTGGGGTTCGCTTGGTTCAATAGGCTCAATCAAATTGGCCGAGCTGCCGCAAGGCTTCGCCAGCAACTATGCCAGCTGATATTGCGACGTTGAGTGAGCGCATACCCCGCTGCATGGGAATGACGATGCGGTGTTGAACCGTTTGGTGGACAGCCACAGGAACACCGGCACTCTCTCGACCCAAGAGCAAGATGTCACCTTTTTGATACTTGAAATTTACGTGGCTTTGGGTTGCTTTGGTTGAAAGCAGCACAATGCGTTTTGCAGCATTCTGGGTTTGAAATGCCTCCCAGCTCGACGCGCGGTGCAAATCCACATGTTCAAGATAGTCCATTCCTGCCCTTCGGAACGAAGAATCAGTCCAGATAAAGCCAGCGGGTTCGATAATTGTGAGTTTCAGGCCAAAGCATGCACATAACCGCGCAATCGTTGCAGCATTGGGGGCTATATCGGGTTGATAGAGGGCTATTTCGATCATGGTTCCGGTGGTTTTATACTGGTTTTGCAGGATTGCCCATCTGCGACATCCTATGGCTAGACTTTAGCTTACACCAATGCCAAAAACGCCTCATCTTTGGGTGGGCGGCTGGTTCAAGAATCGCGTTCGCACGCCTTTTTGTTTGACGAAGGATGAGGCACAGTGTCCACAGCAGATCATGCAGACGTAAATAGGCGCGATTTTTTGATGATCGCAACAGGTGCCGTGGCCGGTGTGGGTGCAGCCCTCGCCGCATGGCCCTTCATTAGCCAGATGAACCCCGATGCTTCAGTTTTGGCGCTGGCTTCAATTGAAGTGGATTTAGCGCCAATCGCAGAAGGCCAAGCTGTGACGGTGAAGTGGCGCGGCAATCCATTGATCATCCGCCACCGCAGCAAAGCTGATATTGAAGCTGCCAAAGCGGTGAAGCTGGAAGACTTGATTGATGCGGATTCGCGCAATGCCAATGCCAAAGGCAATTTGGATGCGGCTGATGATAACCGCGTGGTTGCTGGTAAATCGCAATATCTGGTGATGCTGGGTGTGTGCACCCATTTGGGTTGCGTGCCTGTAGGCGATCAAGGCACTTATGGTGTTGTGACAGGAAATTCAACCACTGGTGGTTGGCTGTGCCCGTGCCATGGCTCGCAATATGATACGTCAGGCCGGGTTCGTGTTGGCCCGGCGCCAGAGAACTTGCCAGTTCCACCATATGTCTATCTCACCGACACTAAAATCCGCGTCGGCTAATTAGGAAAAAAAACATGAGCGGACCTTCAAAATATCAGCCGAGCAGCGCCGTTGGAAAATGGTTCCATGAGCGTCTGCCAATTGTTGCTTTTGTAAAAGACCATGCACTGGATTTTCCAACACCGAAGAATTTGAATTATTGGTGGACGTTTGGTGGCATTCTGGCTGTTATGCTTGTGGTGCAAATTATCACCGGCATTGTGCTTGTCATGCATTATACGCCGCATGTTGATATGGCGTTCAACTCGGTTGAACACATTATGCGCGATGTGAATTATGGCTGGCTGATACGCTATATGCACATGAACGGTGCCTCGATGTTCTTCATCGCCGTTTATATTCACATGTTCCGCGGCATGTATTATGGTTCATACAAAGCGCCACGCGAAGTTTTGTGGATGATTGGCGTCATCATCTATCTTGTGATGATGGC
>JANOUE010000002.1:0-8225 GCA_031416755.1 Hyphomicrobiales bacterium | reverse complement strand
GTGACCTCCCCCAGCGGTCCAATATTGGACCGATCAGCAGCAAATGTCATAAGACAAGCATCGGATGGTCAACTAAAATCATTTCCGCTTTCTCATTCGTCATCCCCGCCCCCGCCTTCGCGAGGACAGGCTTCGGCGGGGATCCAACTAAACTCTTGAAACTAAGTTAGATTCCCGCTTTCGCGGGAATGACGGATTTAGGGCAAGTTTGCTCCATTTGAGCGCCCGATGCTCTAGTCCCTCATGCTGAGGTGCGAGCTATGCCGCAAAACCCATTCGGGTTTGCGGCTAAGCGAGCCTCGAAGCAGCCTAAACCGTCAACACTTCCTCAACTGCAACAATCTCATGCTGGCCATAACCATTGAATTTGGTGAGGGTTGAAACACCATATGCCCCTAGTGTGCCAAATTCAATATAGTCGCCTTCGCGCAAATCTTCGTTCAGGTCTAAGCGATGCGGCAGCACATCCAGCGGGTCGCAAGTTGGGCCAAAAACTTTCCATGACTTCGACAAAGTTTCCACTTCCTTGCCGTCGCGGATGACGCGCATTGGGGGCTTTAATTCTGGCACCTGCATATATTCCATCAGGCCGCCATAAACGCCATCATTAATGAATATATCATCGCCATCCGTGCACACCAGTTTGACTTTAGTCAGAAGTGACATGCAAGTGGCCACCATGCCACGGCCGGGCTCGCATTCCAATTTTGGACGATTGCCGGCAAAATACTTATCGGTGGCGTCGTCAATGATGCGGAAGAACACTTCGGGTTCGGGAGCGGTGGAGAGCATGTAATTGGCGGGAAAGCCGCCGCCCACATTCAGCGTTGTCACCTTCACTCCGGCTTGTTTGGAAATGCGCGCGGCTGCTTCGATGTGGCGCACATAAACTTGAGGCTCTTTACTTTGTGAACCGGGATGAAAAGTGAGCACGCAAGTGTAGCCCAGCGCATGGGCCTGCTTCAAGAGCTCAACGCAGATGTGTTCGGGAGCGCCAAATTTTGTGGAAAAATCATGGGCAGATGATCCACGGTCACGCGGCAGAACAAAGCGCACAGCGATTTCAACTTCGCTGTCCTTGCCAATGATATCGGAAATTTTTTGCAGTTCTTCGCGGCAATCCACCACGAAGCGTTTGCAATTATAAATGCGGTAAGCATCTTCTATTTCGCGGCGAGACTTGACGGGGTTGTGATAATGAAAATGCGCGGTTGGGGACATCTCTCGCACCAGCTTCATTTCATGCACGGAGGCCACATCCCATGACGTGATGCCATTGGCGGCCAAGGTGCGGATCACTTCCGCACTTGGATTTGATTTCACTGCGAAGGTGACGAGGCCCGGAAAGTTTTTAGTAAATTGCTTGGCGCGGGCAGCCAATGCCGCTGCGGAAAAACAAAACATTGGCTCATCAGGCTGGAGCAAACTCGAGACTGCTGCTGCATCGAGGGGGAGTGCGTTGGCAAGGATGGGCTTTGCGGCTTCAGATGACATCTTAAATCTCCTAAATGTCCCGCCCTGAACCGTCTCCCCTCGCGATGGCAGGGGCCCAGCATTTTACCACTTAGAAGAAAGCTGGGTTCCCGCTTTCGGGGGAATGACGACGTGGGGTGGAATCACAGTATTGTGCACTGAGCTTGCGCTACTTCTTTATAGCTTTAAAGGCCGCAATGTGTTGCGAAGCCGGGTTTGGACCGTCATAATGTAATTCAAAATGGGAGTTCGATAAATGCTTCGTTGGCTTTTGAGTTTCGTCATCTTAATTTCCGCAACTTCAGTCGCTGCAGCCGAAAATCGCTACGTGCCGCAGAGCAAACAAGAAATTACGATGTCGTTTGCGCCACTGGTCAAACGCACTGCACCGGCGGTGGTGAATGTCTATGCCAAAACTGTGGTGCAGCAACCGCAAGGCAACAGCCCGTTTGATGATCCATTTTTCAAAAAGTTTTTTGGGTTGGAGGGCCGTGTGGGGCGCCCGCGTGAACGGGTGGGCAACTCGCTAGGCTCAGGGGTGATCGTCGATTCATCCGGCATCATTGTGACCAACAATCATGTGATTAAGAATGGCACAGATATTCGTGTGGCACTTGCTGATAAGCGTGAATTTGTAGCGAAGATTTTATTGGCAGATGAGCGCACGGATTTGGCAATTCTGAAAATTGATGTCCGCGATGAAGATTTACCAGCGCTCAACTTGGCGAATTCAGATAATCTCGAAATCGGAGATTTGGTGTTGGCCATTGGCAATCCATTCGGGGTTGGTCAAACGGTAACCAGCGGAATTATTTCAGCGCTGGCTCGCACCAGCGTGGGCATTAGCGACTATCAGTTTTTTATTCAAACAGATGCTGCGATTAACCCGGGCAATTCCGGTGGCGCCCTGGTTAACATGCGCGGTGAATTGATTGGCATTAACACGGCCATTTTCTCCAAATCGGGTGGGTCAGTTGGTATTGGTTTTTCAATTCCAGCCAATATGGTAGCTACAGTTTTGCAAGCTGCAGAATCTGGCACACAAATTGTGCGGCCATGGCTGGGAGCTGACTTTCAAGATGTAACGCCCGAAATTGCTGACGCGCTTGGTTTTGCAAGGCCGGAGGGCGCTCTGATTGCACAGCTTTTTCCGCAGAGTCCACTGTTGCAGGCAGGTTTGCGCCGCGGGGATGTGATCGTCGCTATTGACGGCAAGACTTTGGAAAATGCCCGCGAACTTGGATATGTGATCGCTACCACGCAAGTTGGCGATGCAAAGTTGATTGAATATCGGCGTGGGGCCAGTTCGCGGCAGGTAAAAGTTATTTTGATCGCCCCACCCGAAACGGTTAAACGCCAAGAAACTTTGATCAGTGGTGAAACGCCTATGGCCGGGCTGGTTGTGGCCAATCTCTCCCCGGCGGTTGCTGGGGATGTTAATTTGCCAACAGATTCCGAAGGCGTGGTTGTGTTGGACGTGAAGCAAGGGCCGGCCCTACAATTTTTCCGCAAGAGCGATGTTATTCTTGAGATTAATGGCGCTGCTATTGATTCAGTCAACACGTTACGTGACCTATTACGACAATCGCCAAGGCGCTGGGTGATTGGGTTTTTGCGCGGTGGGCGTAAAGCCTTTTTGCGGATTGGGTAATGTCATCGCTTTTTGATGTTGGTGGCGTGACCAAAGAGGGGCCGAGGCCACTTGCTGATCGCTTGCGGCCGTCGAAACTTGCCGATGTGGTTGGGCAAGATCATTTGGTGGGGCCGCAAGGCACGCTCACCCGCATGTTAGCGTCTGGCCGCATTCCGTCGATCATATTGTGGGGTCCACCTGGTACTGGCAAAACAACTATAGCGCGGCTGTTGGCTGGTGAAACTGGTTTGGTATTCGAGCAAATGTCGGCGATATTTTCGGGAGTTGCTGACTTAAAGAAAGCGTTTGAGCAAGCAAAGATGCGGCGTGAACAGGGCCGGGCAACGCTTTTGTTTGTGGATGAAATTCATCGGTTTAACAAATCGCAACAGGATTCATTTTTGCCTTATGTGGAAAATGGCACCATCACACTGGTGGGTGCTACAACTGAAAATCCTTCGTTCGAACTCAACGGTGCGCTTTTATCGCGGGCGCAGGTTTTGGTTTTAGAACGGCTCGAAGCTGGTTCACTCAGTGCACTGATTAATCGGGCTGAGCTTTATGAAAAACGCAAGTTGCCACTGGATGAGCAAGCGCGAGCGGCTTTGATAAATCTGGCCGATGGTGATGGGCGTTATATTCTGAATTTGGTTGAAGAAATTTTCGCGGCTGTTCCTGAGGGGGCAGCGGCGCTGAATTCTGAAGCTCTTGGCAAAGCGGTTTCGAAAAGGTTGCCGCTTTATGACAAAGCTGCGGATGGACATTACAATTTAATCTCAGCTTTGCATAAGTCGGTTCGTGGGAGCGATCCTGATGCCGCTTTATATTATTTGGCGCGCATGCTGACTGCCGGTGAGGATCCGCTATTTTTAGCGCGGCGGATTGTGCGCATGGCGATTGAAGATGTTGGCCTTGCCGATCCAGAAGCTGTGAAGCAGGCGTTGGCGGCCAAAGATACTTATGATTTTCTAGGGTCGCCAGAAGGGGAATTGGCGCTGGCGCAGGCCGTGGTTTATGTCGCCACCGCGCCAAAATCAAACGCGCTTTACATGGCTTACAAGCTTGCGATGGGACGAGCTAAAGAAACCGGGTCGCTTGCACCGCCAAAGATCATCCTCAACGCGCCGACCAAACTTATGAAAGATCAGGAATATGGCAGCGGCTATCAATATGATCATGATGAGCCTGACGCATTTTCTGGCCAGAATTATTTTCCGCCAGAAATGGCGCGTGAAAAATATTACAACCCAGTAGAACGTGGCTTTGAGCGCGATGTGAAGAAGCGTTTGGAGTTTTGGTCTAAACTGCGAAAAGAGCGCCAATAAAAAGGCCGCTTAGCGATTTTGACTTTTTGAAAAAGTCAAAACGCCTTGCGGCCTTTCAAGTTTGCAGGGGACGCTCTTATTTGCGCGAAGCATCGAGGCTATATGAACCAGCACCTGCGGCGGCAAGAAAAAGGAACACAAAGCAGAAAAGTATTGCAGCTTCGCCACCATTTTGAATGGGGAAGAATGAGCTTGGCATATGGGCCATGAAATAAGCCACGGCCATCATGCCGGCGAGAATGAAAGCAGTGAGGCGAGTGAACAGGCCGAGCACGATAAGAATGCCGCCAACCAGTTCAATAATGCCTGCAACCAACATCAATGGGGGCAGCGCTTGGCCTGCTGGAAAATAGTCGGTTGCTGGCCAATTGAACAGTTTGGTCAAGCCATGCGTCAAGAAGAGAAGGCCTGTCATGATGCGGAGTGCCGCTTGAATGTTGCTAGACTGAGATGCTGGTATAATGCCATTTAACATTTAGTGTTTCCTGTTTTGTTAAGAAAGAACGACACTCCTATATCATTAAAATTATTATGTAACAAGTATTGTTTCTTATGATCGGCTAGCGTGTCGGATGGTCAACTAGAATCGTCACGCTCCCCATCCCCGTCACCCCCGCGTCGGCGGGGGCCCAGCTAACTTGTTGTAAGAAAGCTGGATTCCCGCCGAAGCCTGTCCTCGCGAAGGCGGGGGCGGGAAAGACGGTGTTAGGAGTAACGCAAATACATTTGACCATCCGACGCGCTAGAGGTTTTGTTTGGTTTTTGACCTGCTCGCCGCGCAACGTTTTTCCAGATTTCTCATGCCGTTTGGATAGGTCAGGCTGTTTGAATGACATCCGTAAAATCGCTGGCAATCAGTCACACCATGTTTTTCCAACAGGTTCAAATAATGCCGTCATACTCCGCATGACTCCCTATCCAAAACCAATCGAAGCCATCGGGACTTGGCAGTGCAAGCGCGCGATACCCGCTACCAATTCGAACAGACCACAGCTCGGAATCCAATTTCTTGAATTGTAATGAGGGATGGCGCGGGTTTTGTTTCAGAAGTTCAAAATTCTTATCTGCAAGCTTTTGCTTCTTTACATCTAACGCGCTGTATTTTTTCCAGAATGAAGCCGTTGCCCGATGTTTCACAATGGACGGACTTTTCCCAATGCTATTTCATTGCGGGCGCTTTCAACGAGTTGGTCTAGCTTCCCTAATTTGGAATCAGCCACAATCTGGCGGTCCCATAATTCCCATTTATATTCTTCAATCCAATCTGCAAGTTTGCGCACGTCCTCGGGATCTAAGGATGCAATCTCTTGTACGATTTCTTCAAGCTTAGTCATAGGTAACGACTAGCACAATTGCAGGCGCATTCCTACCGAGTCTTGCCCCTGAAAGTCCTCGTCCCAGCTTTACCAGCCTTACTCCCCGCGCGTCTCTTTACTGGCGCTCCACTGGGCCAGCTTTCTTCAGCGGTCTGAATATTTAAATTCCGCGCCAATGGATCATCCATCACAGCCAATTCCACGGCCTTCAAACGTTTGACTTCATCACGCAGTCTTGCGGCCTCTTCGAACTCTAAATTGGAAGCCGCTTCGCGCATGCGTTTTTCCATATCAGCCAGAACTTTTTGCAAGTTGTGCCCCACCAGTGGTCCGCCGCCTTCGGCCAAGCCGCCATCCACCTGCACATGATCGCGCTCATAAATGCTGCCCATAATATCGCCAATGTTTTTGCGGATTGACGTGGGGGTGATGCCGTTGGCGGTGTTGTATGCGACTTGCTTTTCGCGGCGGCGATCGGTTTCCTTGATGGCGCGTTGCATCGAGCCAGTGATTTTGTCGGCATACATAATCACGCGGCCATCAACATTGCGTGCGGCGCGGCCAATGGTTTGCACGAGTGACGTTTCGCTGCGGAGGAAGCCTTCCTTATCCGCATCGAGGATGGCGACCAAAGCACATTCAGGAATATCCAAACCTTCGCGCAACAGATTGATGCCGATGAGCACATCAAATGCACCAAGCCTGAGATCGCGCAGAATTTCGATGCGTTCTAACGTATCAATATCGCTGTGCATGTAGCGCACACGAATGCCTTGTTCATGCATATATTCGGTGAGGTCTTCGGCCATGCGCTTGGTGAGGGTTGTCACCAGCACACGCATGCCACTTAATGCCACGGCTTTGCATTCATCAATCAGGTCATCAACCTGATTTTTAACCGGACGGATGATGACTGGCGGATCGATGAGACCAGTGGGGCGAATGACTTGTTCGGCGAACACGCCACCAGTGCGGTTCATTTCCCAATCGCCGGGTGTGGCGGAAACAAACACAGTTTGTGGCCGCATGGCTTCCCATTCTTCAAAGCGGAGTGGCCGATTATCAATGCAGCTTGGCAGCCGGAAGCCATATTCCGCCAGTGTGGCCTTGCGGCTGAAGTCGCCCTTGAACATGCCTCCAATTTGCGGAACCGTGACGTGGCTTTCATCGATAAAAACCAAGGCATTGTCGGGCAGGTATTCGAATAAAGTTGGTGGCGGCTCACCCGGTTTGCGGCCGGTGAGATACCGCGAATAATTTTCGATGCCCGCACATGATCCGGTGGCCATCATCATTTCGATATCAAACATAGTTCGTTGCTCAAGCCGCTGCGCTTCCAGAATGCGACCGGCACTGTTGAACTCAGTGAGGCGCAATTTCAAATCGTTCTTAATCCGCAGCACTGCTTGCTCCAACGTGGGCTTGGGTGTGATGTAATGCGAATTAGAATAGACCTTGACGTTCTCCAGCTCGGCAGTTTTCCGCCCGGTCAAAGGATCAAATTCCGAAATATTCTCGATCACATCGCCAAACAAAGAAATGCGCCATGCACGATCTTCAAAATGCGAGGGGAATAATTCAATCGTATCACCTCGTACGCGGAAGGAGCCACGCACGAAATTCTGATCGTTGCGCTTATAATGCAAAGCCACAAAATCATTGATCAGCGCGCGCTGTTCAATGCGTTGGTTCTTCTTCACCGTCACGGTCATGGCGGAATATGTTTCCACATCGCCGATACCATAAATGCAGGAGACCGAGGCAACCACAATCACGTCATCGCGTTCTAATAGTGCGCGGGTGGCGGAGTGGCGCATGCGGTCGATCTGTTCGTTGATGGATGATTCTTTTTCGATGTAAGTGTCGCTGCGCGCCACATAAGCTTCTGGCGTGTAGTAATCATAGTAAGATACGAAATACTCGACAGCGCTGTTTGGAAAGAAATTCTGAAACTCGCCATAAAGCTGGGCAGCCAAAGTTTTGTTGGGTGCCATGATGAGAGCCGGGCGCTGGGTGGCTTCAATGATTTTCGCCACGGTGAAGGTTTTGCCAGAACCAGTCACACCGAGCAAAACCTGATCGCGCTCATTGGCATTAATGCCAGAAACCAGTTCTCTAATCGCTGTTGGCTGATCACCCTTCGGTTCAAAAGGCGAGACAATTTCCAGCCGCCTGCCACCCTCAGACTTCGGCGGCTTGGGTGGCTTGTAGGGCACGTATTCCGGAATAACTGATTGCTCCGGTCGTAACCCCGCCATCAGGCCAGCCGCAGTTTCCGGCAGCTCATAGCCTGCAATTGGCAATTGCGCAGCTTCCGCGAATCCGCCTTCCTGACGTGAATGTCCCATAGCATCAATATAAGCCTTCAATCCAATTTCGCAAAGGGGCGCTGCTGACAGCAGTGTGTCAGCAGGTTGCAATATTTTCATGGAGGCATCATATTGAGGACATGACCACTTACACCATCAGCGGCATGAC
>JANOUE010000001.1:0-11332 GCA_031416755.1 Hyphomicrobiales bacterium | reverse complement strand
TTTGGATGACCGCGCATTGTGGGATAATTACGCGAAAGCCTATGAAGCGGCTCTGACCAAGTGTTCCACTCCACAAGCGCCTTGGCATGTTATTCCTGCTGATCGCAATTGGGTGAGAAATGGTGCTATTGCACGAATTGTGCGCGAGACCCTTGAGGACATGGATCCCAAATTCCCTGAGCCTCGGGGCTGGGACCCGAAGACAATTAAGATTGTCTAAAAGAACCGCGGGGTGGAAGTGTCTGAAGTTCGCTTGTTAACGCACAAATTTAACCAACATTGCATTTCCACGACACCAAGTTAGGTAGCTCCTAAGCGATCCGGAAGGAATGTTCCTCACAGTTTTGATGAGTTGCAACCTCCCAGCACTCGTTTGTCGTGCAATGAGAGGAAGCCGTGGCCGCGGCCAGAATCACTCAGTCTGGCTGATTGGTATGCAAATGAGATTCCATTTTATATTTATCGCCATGCGGTGCGGCCAGGACTTTCAGGTTGGGCGCAAGTTATGCAAGGCAATGTGGGCCAAGTTGATGCTGCAACCGTGAAGCATCAGGTTTATTTTTACTATATTAAAAATTTTTCACCATGGCTGGACTTGTTAATAGTATTGAAGACAGTGCAAACAATGCTTTCTGGGTTTGGGTCGCGGTGAAATTTAAGAAGTTATCATAATTATGAAAATTGCAATTATTGGCACTGGTTATGTAGGCTTGGTTTCGGGGGCCTGCTTTTCGCATTTTGGATTTGATGTTGATTGCGTTGATCAAGATGTGGAGAAGATTGCCGCACTCGAATCTGGTCACATCCCAATCTATGAACCGGGACTTGAAGTTATGGTGATGCGCAGCCGTAGCAAAGGCAATCTGACATTCACGACAAATCTTGCTTCGGCAGTAAAAGGTGCTGAAGCCGTTATCATCGCTGTCGGTACGCCCACCAAAAAAGGTGAAGATCAAGCGGATCTTTCTTACGTTTTTGAAGCCGGGCGGCAGGTGGCGCGGTTGATCACCAGCTATACAGTAGTGGTCATCAAATCAACTGTTCCGGTTGGAACAGCAACTCGCTTGCGGGCAATTATGGTGGAAGCCAATCCCTTGGCGCAATTTGACGTGGCTTCCAATCCAGAGTTCTTGCGCGAGGGCAGCGCAGTGGATGATTTTTTACGT
Organism: Hyphomicrobiales bacterium; assembly: GCA_031416755.1. Lineage (GTDB taxonomy): Bacteria > Pseudomonadota > Alphaproteobacteria > Rhizobiales > Aestuariivirgaceae > Aestuariivirga. Next base: position 10,166 of record JANOUE010000001.1, on the reverse strand, counting down.
CCCGACCGCGTAGTGATTGGAGTTAATTCACCTGAGGCTGAAAAACTGATGCGGAATTTGTATCAACCCCTTTCAGCCAGTGCAGTTCCTTTGGTGGTTACATCCTCTAGCTCAGCAGAACTTATAAAATATACTGCCAATTGTTATCTGGCGATGCGCATTGGCTTTGTTAATCAGGTGGCTGATCTGTGTGAGGCAGTAGGGGCTGATATTCGTGAAGTGGCATTGGGAGCTGGCCTGGATAAACGCATTGGGCTGCATTATTTTGCGCCAGGGCCAGGTTTTGGTGGATCGTGTTTTCCGAAGGATACACGTGCCATGATTGCGATGGCGCGTGAACACGAAATTCCAATTTCAATTATAGAAGATGTGGTTCAAGCCAACGAACGCCGCCGCCATGGCGTGGCACCGCGCATTGCCGCTGTGCTTGGTGATAAAATTGGAGAGGCAAAAATTGCAATCTGGGGAATTGCCTTCAAAGCAAACACGGATGATATTCGTGATGCGGCTGCCCTTGAGGTTATTCCGGCACTGCAAGGGATGGGTGCAAGAATTTCTGTGTTTGATCCGGCTGCGATGGAACATGGCCGCAAGACTTTCAACAATGTTGAGTGGTGCGATGACATGTATGCAGCAGCTCAAGATGCTGATGCTGTGGTTGTTCTTACCGAATGGAATGAGTTTCGTGGCGTGGACTTGGCGCGCCTTAAGAAAGCGGTGCGAGAGCCTGTGATTTTGGACTTCCGCAATCTCTATCAACCAGATGATGTGGTGAAGTTTGGTTTCTCTTATCATTCGCTGGGCCGCGCTAGCCGAATCGCTTCATAAGGAATTTAAGTTTGACTGATCATCACCATATTCTCGTGACTGGCGGCGCTGGTTTTTTGGGTTCGCATTTGATTGACCGACTGCTTGCAGATGGCCATTCTGTTGTGTGTCTTGATAATTTGTTCACTGGCAGTGTGGCCAATCTTGCCCACTTGAAAGATAACCCGCGTTTACATTTTATCGAACATGATGTGACCAAGCCGTTATCGCTTAAAGTTGATATGATTTATAATTTGGCATGCCCAGCTTCACCAGTGCATTACCAAGCTGATGCAGTGAAGACTTTGAAGACCAGCGTGTTGGGTGCGCTCAATATGCTGGATTTGGCGCGCGAAAATGGCGCTCGGATTTTTCAAGCGTCAACCAGCGAAGTTTATGGCGATCCAGAGGTGCATCCGCAGCCGGAAACTTATTGGGGCAATGTGAACCCGCATGGTATCAGGTCTTGCTATGACGAAGGCAAGCGCTGTGCTGAATCTTTGTTTTTTGATTACCACCGGCAGTATGGCCTTGAGATTAAAGTGGCGCGGATTTTCAACACTTATGGGTCGCGCATGCACCCGCAAGATGGGCGGGTGGTTTCCAATTTCATCGTGCAAGCGCTGCGTGGCGAGGATCTCACTGTCTATGGCCATGGCCAGCAAACACGGTCATTTTGTTTCGTCGATGATTTGATCGAAGGCTTTATGCGGTTAATGAATAGTAAAGTCGAAATTACGGGTCCGGTGAACCTTGGCAATCCACATGAATTTACGATGTTGGAGCTTGCTGAAAAAGTGCTGCATTTAACCAACTCAAATTCAAGGATAAAGCATTTGCCTCTGCCATTGGATGATCCCAAGCAGCGCTGCCCGGATATTTCTGTCGCAAAAACTGTGCTAAATTGGGAACCTAAAATCCAGCTTGAGAACGGTTTGGTAAAGACTATCGCCTATTTTCAATCCTTGAAGGGTTGAGGCGCTGTTTCGGCAGCACCGCATTTAGAGATGTTGTCGATGTCTATTATTCCGCGCCAGGATTTGGTTTCCAATACGCTGGCCTATGAGCAATTGCCTTTGGTGAAAGCTACTGGCTTTCGTGAATATGATGCGCGCTGGGTGTTTGAGAAGGAGGTCAATCTTTATGGCATTCAGGCCATTGGCCTTGGGCTTGCCACGTTGCTGCATGAGCGTGGTGTTAGTCCCCAGATTGTCGTTGGGCATGATTTTCGCAGCTACTCGGCTGCAATTAAGCAGGCTTTGATTGTTGGTTTGATGAGCGGTGGTTGCACTGTTCATGATATTGGTATGGCGATGACGCCCATGGCGTATTTTGCGCAATTTGCTTTGGATATACCTGCTGTTGCAATGGTGACAGCGTCACATAATGATAATGGCTGGACTGGCATCAAGATGGGCATGAACCGCCCCCTGACGTTTGGGCACGGTGAAATGTTGGCGCTGAAGACCATTGTGATGGAAGGGCGTGGCGCTTCGCGCACGGGTGGCGCATTGGTTCGCGTCGAAAATTTGTTTGAAAAATATAAAGCAGATCTCATCAAGGGCGGAAAAATTTCGCGCAAGTTGAAGGTAGTTGCAGCTTGCGGCAATGGCACAGCCGGGGCATTCGCTCCTGAGGTGCTGCGGGCGATTGGGTGTGACGTGATCGAAGTTGATTGCGCTTTGGATCATAGTTTTCCAAATTATAATCCAAACCCAGAAGACATGAAAATGCTGCATGCAATGGGCGATGCTGTGAAGTTGCATGGGGCTGATATCGCACTGGGCTTTGATGGTGATGGTGATCGTTGTGGTGTGGTTGATGATGAAGCCCATGAAATTTTTGCCGACAAAGTGGGCGTGATGTTGGCGCGCGATCTTGCCGGCCAAATCAAAAATGCGAAATTTGTAGTGGATGTAAAATCTACTGGGCTGTTCAAATCTGACCGGGTTCTAAACGAACTTGGCGCAACGGTTGATTATTGGAAAACCGGACATTCTTATATCAAACAACGCACCACCGAGCTTGGTGCAGTTGCGGGTTTCGAAAAATCCGGCCATTTCTTTTTCCGCGAGCCCTACGGCCATGGCTATGATGATGGCTTGGTATCGGCCATTGCCATAGCGCGTATGCTAGACCGTGCGCCGGATAAAAGCATGGCTGATTTGTACCGGGCTTTGCCGCAAACTTTTGCAACGCCCACCATGTCTCCGCATTGTGGCGATGACGTTAAATATGGAGTGGTGCATGATTTGATTGCGCGCATTGAAAGCCATGCGGCTTCGGGCTTTGAAATTGCCGGTCAGAAAATTTCCGAGATCAATAAAGTGAATGGCGTGCGCTTTGGTTTTGCTGATGGCAGCTGGGGTTTGATCCGCGCGTCTTCAAACAAACCGGAACTGGTGATCGTGTGCGAGAGTGTTTCATCAGACAGGCATATGCGTGAGATATTCCGGTTTATTGAATCTGAACTCGCGCGCTTTTCGGCGATTGGCGAGTTCAACCAGAAGATTTAATGATGGCCGAACAATTGATTATTCCAGTTATTTTAAGCGGTGGGGCCGGAACCAGGCTGTGGCCGCTTTCGCGCGATGCCAAACCTAAGCAATTCTTGCGTTTTGGATCAGAGTATTCGCTGATGCAGGAAACTGTTTTGCGGTGCTCTTCACCTGGGTTTGACCAGAGACCAATCATTGTGTCTGGTGAAACTCAGCGGTTTTTGATTGCCGAAGATCTGCGTGAAATTAATGTCCGCGCTGATATTATTTTGGAACCGATGCGCAGAGATTCATGTGCTGCTATTGCTGCTGGATGTTTGCAAGCTTTGGAAAGATCGCCAGATGCTGTGGTTTTTATTCTGGCTGCGGATCACAAAATTCCAGATGTGAAAGCGTTTGCAGAGGCTGTCGCAAAGGCTAAACCGGATGCGGTATCGGGCTATCTGACAACATTTGGAATTAAACCTACCTGTGCTGCCACTGGCTATGGCTATATCAAGCCGGGAGCAAAGGTGGGGGATGGTGGCAGTGCAGTTCTCGAAAAATTTGTTGAGAAGCCAGATGCGGTCACTGCTGCAACCTATGTTGAGGCTGGTTATTTGTGGAACAGCGGAAATTTTCTATTCTCGGCCCAAGTGTTTTTAGATGAACTCAGAAAATTTGCGCCGCTGGTATTGACTGCAGTTCAAGAGTCATTTTCTAAAGCGCGAAAAGATACTGATTTCGTTTGGTTGGAAACCAATGGGTTTGCGCAGTCTCCACAAATATCGGTAGACTATGCGGTGATGGAAAAAACCGAACGCGCCGCTGTGTTTGCCGTTGACTATGCTTGGAATGATATTGGGTCTTGGGACGCGGTCTATGAGCTGCTTAGCAAAGATGAAAAGAAAAATTCGGTGCAGGGCCATGGTCTGGTGATGCAAGGCAAAAATAACTTTGTGCAGAGTGAAGGAATTTTAACTGCTCTGATTGGGGTTGACGATCTGGTGGTGGTGACAACTGCCGATGCGGTTCTCATCACCAAACGTGGAATAAGTGAAAATGTGAAAAACTTAGTGGGCGAACTCAAAGCCCGTAACTTCAAGGAAGCTACCTAAATGACGAAGACTGGCATGGGCAAGACGGCATTAATTACCGGCATTACAGGGCAAGACGGGGCTTACCTTGCCGATCTGCTTTTGGCAAAGGGCTATGCGGTGCATGGTGTGAAGCGGCGGTCATCGTCGTTTAACTCGGGTCGTATTGATCATATTTATCAAGACCCGCATGAGAATAATGTGCATTTCAAATTGCATTATGGCGATATGACAGACTCGACCAATCTCATTCGTATCGTGCAGGAAACGCAGCCGGACGAAATTTATAATCTGGCCGCACAAAGCCATGTGCAGGTGAGTTTTGAGACGGCTGAATATACCGCCAATGCAGATGGCATCGGTACGCTGCGATTGCTAGAAGCTATTCGTCTTCTCGGTCTCGTCAAGAAGACAAGGTTCTACCAGGCTTCAACGTCTGAGCTTTATGGTTTGGTGCAGGAAGTGCCACAGCGTGAAACCACGCCGTTTTATCCGCGCTCACCTTATGCTGTGGCTAAACTTTATGCGTATTGGATTACGGTGAATTACCGCGAAGCTTACGGCATGCATGCATCGAACGGCATTCTGTTCAACCATGAAAGCCCGATCCGCGGTGAAACATTTGTGACCCGCAAAATCACGAGAGCGGTGGCTGCTATTAAGTTGGGTCTGCAGGAAAAACTATATTTAGGAAATATGGATGCCAAGCGCGATTGGGGCCATGCGCGTGATTATGTTGAAGGCATGTGGCGCATGGTGCAGCAAGATAAAGGCGATGATTATGTTTTGGCCACCGGCGAAACCCATCCGGTGCGCGAATTTGTGGAAAAGGCATTTGCCGAAGCAGGCGTCACCATCGAATGGAGCGGGGTTGGCGTTGCTGAGAAAGGCCGTGACAAAGCCACTGGTAAGATTTTAGTTGAGGTGGATCCGCGGTATTTCCGGCCAACGGAAGTTGAACTTCTGATTGGCGATCCAGCAAAAGCTAAAGCTAAATTGGGGTGGACACCGACCACAACATTCGAAGCCTTGGTTCGGGAAATGGTGCGGGCTGATTTGAAATTGGTGGCCCATGAAGCTGGCAGCCGAAGGCCTGATGAAGACCGCGCAAAGTAACCCATGAAAACTGGGCATGGCGTGCAACCCTCAAAACGAGAATTGATAGGTCGATAGATGTTTGAATTGAATTCTAAGCGGGTGTGGGTTGCAGGGCATCGGGGCATGGTGGGATCGGCATTGGTTCGGCGTTTAGACGCTGAGCAATGTTCGGTTCTCACAGTTGGCCGCGACAAAGTTGATATGCGCAGGCAAGCCGATGTTGAATCGTGGATGGCTGCCACCAAGCCGCAAGTGGTGTTTCTGGCTGCGGCCAAAGTGGGCGGCATTCATGCCAATAATATTTATCCAGCTGAGTTTCTGTATGAAAATTTGATGATTGAGGCCAATATCATTCACGCCGCTTATAAAGTGGGAGTGGAGAAATTGGTGTTTCTGGGGTCCACATGCATCTACCCCAAAATGGCACCGCAGCCGATTGCGGAAGACTCTCTGCTCACGGGCCCGCTTGAACCTACCAATGAATGGTATGCGATTGCGAAAATTGCCGGACTAAAATTATGCCAAGCTTACCGGCGCCAATATGCTTGCGATTTTATTGCGGCCCAACCCACCAATCTTTATGGACCAGGCGATAACTATGATTTGGTCAACAGTCATGTGTTGCCGGCACTGCTGCGCAAAGCCCACGAGGCAAAGTTGCGCGCGGGTTCAGCTTTGGTGGTTTGGGGTTCCGGTACGCCACTTCGTGAATTTCTGCATGTGGATGATTTGGCAGATGCGGTGGTGCATCTTGCCAAAAACTATAGCGGCGAAGGTCACATTAATGTGGGGTCAGGACAAGAGGTTTCAATTCGCAAACTTGCTGAAATGATTTGTGCCGAGGTTGGGTTTCAGGGCGAGTTGGCTTTTGATGCCTCTAAGCCAGATGGCACGCCGCGCAAACTTTGTGATGTAGCCAAGTTAAGGGCATTGGGTTGGGACAGGGCGCGAGACCTGAACACCGGGCTTGCGCAAACTTATGCGAATTTCATAGCGCAACTTTAGCCCGAGCTATTTCAGAATGCAAATCAGACTTTAAAAACGCGTCAGTCAATTTTCAGGCCACGCAGCAAGATTTCGACGACGGCAGATTTTATTGCGGTTGGCTTTTTCTTTGGTTTGATCAGAGTTTCAACCTGCACCGAGAAATCGGCATAATGCTGCGTTACTGCCCAGATTGCGAATATGAAATGGATTGGGTCAACAGGTTTAATTTTTTCTGCGGTAATCCAGTGCTGAATAACGGCAGCCTTTGCTTCAACTAATTCTTTCAGCGGACCTTTGAGATATTTTTCAACATGAGGTGCTCCGTGCAAAATTTCATTGGCGAATAGTTTTGAAGCCGCCGGATTGGCAAATGACATATCAAGCTTGGCTTCGATGTAATGTTTGAGTTCTGAGATTGGATCATTGTTAATATCAAGGTTGCGCAGCGGTGCCAACCATTGCGTCAGTGTATTCTCTAGTACGGCTGCATAAATATCATCTTTGCGGCGGAAGTAATAAAGCAGGTTCGGTTTTGAGAGGCCGCATTTGACCGCAATCTGATCAATCGTGGCCCCGCGAAAACCATAAGTCGAAAACACGTCGAGAGCAGCTTTCAGGATCAAATCCTGATTTTCACTCTGAATGCGCGTTTTAACAGCAGGTTTTGCCTTGGATTTAAGCATGGCCCAGTGTGTTCATTCTTGATCAAATGGTCAAGACGCGTTAGCCTTGATTGCAACAATAAGAATCTTCGGGAGTTTTTGGTGGCGGCTGGCGTTATTGAAGCGAAAGAATTGGGGCTGACGTTTCAAACGGCGGATGGGCCGGTTTTTGCTTTGTCTCAAGTTAATCTCAGTGTTGAAGAAGGGGAGTTTGTTTCGTTTATTGGACCATCAGGATGTGGCAAAACTACTTTGCTGCGCGCCATTGCTGATTTGGAGCAGGCAACCGAAGGTACACTTAGCGTGAATGGCATGACACCGGAGCAAGCGCGATTAGCAAGAGCTTTTGGCTATGTGTTTCAGGCGCCCGCACTTTACCCATGGCGCACAGTTGAGCGCAATGTTGGTCTGCCGCTGGAAATCATGGGGCTTGATGATCTATCTGGCCGGGTGCAGCGCAATCTTGATCTGGTCAATCTGACTGGCTTTGAAAAAAAGTTTCCGTGGCAATTGTCAGGTGGCATGCAACAGCGGGTTTCAATTGCACGCGCATTGGCGTTTGATCCGAAACTCTTGCTGATGGATGAACCCTTCGGCGCACTTGATGAAATTGTGCGCGACAAGCTCAATCAGCAATTGCTGGAATTATGGGATCGGACGAAAAAAACTGTGGTATTCGTCACGCATTCGATTCCAGAAGCGGTTTTTCTGTCTTCTAAAATTGTTGTGATGAGCCCACGTCCCGGGCGCATTATCGACGTGATTGAAACTAAATTTCAACGCCAGCGCGATTTGAGCATTCGCGAAACGCCAGCGTTTTTGAAAATTGCACAGCGCGTGCGTGAAGGCCTTAAAGCTGGACATTCTTATGAGGACTAGATGAGCACAGAACTTAAAATTAGGCGCGCGCGCAGCCAAGATGTGGCGGTGTGTTGCAAAATTCTGAACGCGTGGATTGATGAAACAGACTGGATGCCGCGGGTGCATAGCGCCAAAGAGATTGCCACCTTTTACAACACTATTGTGTTTCAGAGCCGCAAGCTTTTTGTGGCTGAGACTGCGAGAAAAGTTGGCGGCTTTATGGCGCTCAATGATGATGGGCTGGTGCAGGCCTTGTATGTGGGTGATGGCTATAGACGACGCGGCATTGGTGGGCATTTGATTGCGCGAGCTAAAGCAGAATCAGAAGACCATGTGAGCCTCTGGAGTTTTCAGGCCAATAAAGATGCGCAGAAGTTTTTTCTGCGCCACGGTTTTGTCGAAAGCAATCGTACCGATGGTGACAATGAAGAGAGCCTGCCGGATTTATTGTTTGAGTGGCGTGCACCATGACCAAGCAATCAGACTTTGTGCCCATAGCTGTAATTGGATTTGTGCTGCTGCTCTTGTGGTATGTGGCGGCGGTTCCGATGAATGCTGTGGTGGCCGAGTCTAAGATTGCGGCTTCAGGTGGCGGGCTGTTCAATACACTGGCAATATCATGGAATTTTGAGCGGCCGGTTATGCCGGCGCCGCATCAAGTGCTGCACGAGATTTGGAACACGGTATTCTTGATTGCGCCGTGGAAGGTGAAGTCGCTTTTATTTCATTGCGGGGTTACTTTGGCCTCCACTCTATCGGGCTTTGTGCTCGGTGTGGTTTTGGGGATGGGTCTTGCGATTGCGATCGTGCATTCAAAAATTTTGAACAAGGCCTTGATGCCGTGGATTATCATTTCGCAAACCATTCCAATTCTTGCCATTGCGCCAATGATTATTGTGGTGCTGGGGTCTCAAGGCATTACCGGGCTTTTGCCTAAAGCCCTGATCTCCATGTATCTGTGCTTTTTTCCGGTTACGATTGGCATGGTGAAAGGGCTTACTTCTCCTGATGTTTTTCATCTGGATTTGATGCGCACCTATAATGCCAGCAAAACAGAAATTCTGGTTAAGTTGCGCCTGCCGGCTTCAGTGCCGTTTCTGTTCACGTCGCTGAAAGTTGCAATTGCTATTGCGCTGACCGGTGCGATTGTTGGTGAACTGCCCACTGGTGCACAAGGTGGGCTTGGGTCTCGTATGTTGGTTGGATTTAATTTCGGTCAAACCATGCAAGTGTGGTCAGCACTTTTTGCGGGCTCAGTTTTGGCTGCTGGTCTGGTTTATGGTGTGGGGCGAACTGAAAAAATTGTCTTGGCAAGAATGGGGAATGCGCCATGAGCAGGCAAACTCTGCACAGTTATTTTCCGGCGTTGCTTTTAGGCGTTGCGGTTATTTGCATTTGGGAAATTGTAGTGCGAATGTTTTCCATTTCTCCCATTCTGTTGCCGCCGCCTTCTGCAGTGTGGGCACGGTTCATTGCGTCGTTACCGCTTTTGGCTGAAGATTTTTATGCGACCATTGTTTTGGCGATGGTGCCAGGCTGGTTGATCGGCAGTGCTGCTGGATTATGTGCTGCAGTCATATGCGATCGTTTGCCATTCTTGCGGCGCGGTCTTTTACCGCTCGGAAACTTGGTTTCTGTGCTGCCGCTGGTGGGCATTGCACCGATTATGGTGATGTGGTTTGGGCCGGGCGTTGCGCCCAAAATCGCGGTGATCGTGATTATGACATTTTTCCCAATGCTGGTGAATGCCACTGCGGGCTTGCAGGCTTCGGGGCATTTGGAGCGGGATTTAATGCGCAGTTATGGTTCAAGCTGGCTGCAAACGCTTTTCAAATTGCGCTTACCTTCGGCCATGCCGTTTATTTTTAATGCACTAAAAATAAATTCTACTTTGGCCCTCATTGGTGCCATTGTTTCTGAGTATTTTGGGACCCTTGTGGTGGGCATGGGGTTTCGGATTCAAACAGGATCAGGCAGTCAATCGCTTGATTTGGTCTGGGCTGAAATTGTGGTGGCAGCCATCACGGGGTCAGCGTTTTACGGGTTGCTCACGCTTATTGAGCGGCGGGTAACTTTTTGGCATCCGTCTTACAGAACGTAAGCGGCTAAACAGGAGAAACACAATGAATAAAAAATTATTGGCAGCAGTAGCCGCGGCGGCGGTGTTGGCCATTGGC